>CBFDBL010000072.1:0-14623 GCA_965603035.1 uncultured bacterium | reverse complement strand
TGCGACGTCTTCGACACCGTCAAGGAGACCGGCGACCACGGCTCGTTCAACTCCTGGGGACGCGACCGCTTCTGGCACCCCAGGCGCGGGACCACGGCCGACTGGCTCAAGCAGCACCCCGACATGCCCAAGTGGGACTGCCACAAGCCCATTACCCTCCGCAGCAACCGATGGCGCTGTGACCACGGCTGGGACATCGACCTCGACGACGGCTCGTCCAACTACGTGCTCACGAACAACCTCTGCCTCGCCGGCGGCATCAAGCTCCGCGAGGGCTACTACCGCACCGTCACCAACAACATCCTCGTGGACTACACCTTCTGCCCCCACGTCTGGTACCCCGACTGCCGCACCACGTTCCAGCGCAACATCCTCTGGCGCGACGGCTACGCCCCCGCCGGGATGCGGGAGACCGACCAGGGCAAGCGCGTGGACCACAACCTCGTCCACCAGCCCGGCGCCAAGCCCAAGCCGGCCGAGCGGCTCGCGAAGTTCGGCGGCGACCAGCACTCCGTCATCGCCGACGCCCTCTTCATCGATCCCGTCGCGGGCGACTACCGCGTGAGGGATGGCTCGCCAGCGCTCGAGCTCGGGTTCGAGAACTTCCCGATGGACAGCTTCGGCGTGCAGAAGCCCGAGCTGCGGAAGATCGCCAGGACCCCGCCGCTGCCCGGCACGCTTGAGGCGGCGAGCATCCGCAGCAGTGGGTGGGGCCGACGCGCCCGCACGCCCAAGACCGCCCAGTGGCTCGGCGCGGCGATCAAGGGCATCGAGAGCCAGGGCGAGATGTCCGCCGCGGGCCTCGGCGACCGCAACGGCGTCCTGCTGACCCGAGTCCCGAAGAAGAGCCCGGCCTACAAGGCTGGCCTGCGGGAGAACGACGTCATCCGCGCCGTCAACGGCCAGGCGGTCAAGGGCTTGAGCTCCTTTGCCGAGCTCCACGGGAAGCTCGCCGGCTCGAAGCCGATCCGGCTCACGCTGTGGCGGGATCAGGCCGACCATTCGCTCGAGCTCTCGCCTCGCTGATGAGGACACCCCCAATGCGCCCGAACGTGGTGTTCGTGATCACCGACGACCAGGGCTACGGCGCCTGGCCTGCCACGGCAACCCCGTGATCCAGACGCTGCACCTCGACCGCATGCGCGCCGAGAGCGTGCGCCTGGCCGACTTCCACGTCGGCCCGACCTGCTCGCCGACCCGCGCGGGGCTCATGACGGGGCGCTACTGCAACTGCACGGGCGTGTGGCACACCCTCGGCGGCCGCTCGCTGCTGCGCCGCGACGAGGTGACCCTGGCCGAGGCCGCGAGGGACGGACGCATGACCTGGAAGGCCGCCGCCAGAGCCGCTCCATCGAGCTTCTCTGCGGCTACCGCCGGTGACCCGCCCCCGGCGGGCCGCGGCTCGGCTTCACCGGCCAGTGGGTCCCGAGCGGCGGCTACGCCACCGCGGGTGAGGCCTTCACCCGCGGCGTCGGGCTGACCTGGGGGCCTCTGGAGACCAGCCAGGGCTCCCTCGAGCTGTTCCGCGACACCTCCAGCACCTCGCAGAAGAAACGTCCTGCCGCACAGGCTCCGAGCCCGTGGGCCGCGGGCAGGATGCCTGTGCCACGATGCTTGGCGCAGTTGCAGAACGGGCGCAGGGAGGGGCGGCGTAGGGGGCGGTGACGCGCGGCGGGCGCGGGTTGCCCCACCATGCGGGTGTGGTATGATGAGGCCATGAGCAGACGCTGCCCGGCGCGACACGCGGGCTCGCTCGCCGTGGCCCTGGCGGTCCTGTGGCTGTCCCACCCCGCGCTCGGCGGGGAGCGCGCCGACGCCGTTCGCCAGCACACGGGCATCGAGACGGGCCTGGCGCTCGTGGTCGGCGAGGGCCTCGAGCTGGCGTGCGACCTGGCCGCCGACGGGCGGCTGCTCGTGCATCTGCTGGCTCCGGAGGCCGACGCGGTCGCGGGCCTGCGCGCCGCGGTGGCGCGGCGGGGCCTCGGCGGACGCGTGGTGGTCGGCGCGCTGCCGGCCGATCGGCACCTGCCCCACCCGGACCGGTTCGTGAGCCTGCTGGTCGCCGACCTCGACGCGCTGGGCAAGCGGGCGCCGCGCGAGGCCGAGCTGCTGCGCGTCCTGGCCGTGCGCGGCGCGGCTGCGCGAGCGCGGCGAATGGCAGACGGCCCGCACGCCGGCCGACGAGCGGCTCGACGGCTGGTTCTCGCGCTGGTACGACGCGGCGGGCAACTGCGTGGGGCGCGACCGCGTGGCCGGCTTCCCCGTGGCCGTGCAGTGGCAGCACGGCCCGGCCATGGAGGACGGCACGGGCGACGGGAAGACGCCGCTCGTTGCCGCCGGCCGACTCGTCCACCTCAGCGCCCGCAGCGGCGAGCTGCTCTGCCGCGACGCCGGCAACGGCGCGCGGCTGTGGCAGCGCTACGTCGGCCTGCGCCAGAACGCCGCCGTGGCCATCGCCGCGGGCCGCGTGCACCTGTGGCACGACGCGCAGGCCGAGCGGACCGCCGACCCGAAGAGGATGGGGGAGCGGGGCCCCCTGGTCGCGCTCGACCTCGTGAGCGGCCAGATCGTGCAGGCCTGCGACCAGGGCCTGCGCGCCGGCACGGCAGAGCCCGTCGAGTGGACGGCGGCGCGTTCGCCGTACACAGGTAAGGATGGAGGGCGCGCGGCATGGACAGGGCGATCGCCGAGCTCTACCTCAAGAAGACGGCCGCGGTCGCCTGGGCCGGCCACCGCGTGGCGCTCGACATCCCCGTGGACGTGTTCAGCTCGTTCCAGGTGGACCGCGGGACCCAGCTCCTGCTGCGTGCGATCGAGCGTGCGGGCGCGCGGTGGGCGAGGGCGCTCGACCTGGGCTGCGGCTACGGCCCCATCGCGCTGCACCTGGCCGTCACCGGCGCCGCCGACGAGGTCCACGCCATCGACCGCGACGCGCTCGCCGTGCTCTTCACGCAGCGGAACGCCGAGCGGAACGGCCTGGGCAACGTCGTGGCCCGCGGCGGCCTCGCCTACGGCGACCTGCCCGGGGCGGCCTACGACGCCATCGTCACCAACCTTCCCGCGAAGGCCGGCGAGCCCGTCCACCGCCTCATGCTGCTCGGCGCCGCCGAGCACCTCGCAGGCCTCGAGGCCCCGACCGAAGGGCCTGGCCGGCCTGCGGCAGCGCCACTCACGCCTGAAGGCGTGGACTCCCAACGGGCGCCAGGCGGTTCGGAGTCTCGCCCTTCAGGGCGAAGCCCGGCTTCCCAGGGCGGCGAGGTGTGGACCGTCGTCGTCCGCCCGCTCGAGGAGCGCATCGACGCGATCCTCGCCGCCGATGGCGTCCGCCTGCTCGACAAGCTTGTGAAGAAGGAGCACGTGGTCTACCGCTACGCCTTCGAGGGCTGCCCGGCGCTTCCGCCCGACCCCTACGTGCGCGGCCAGGCGGCATTCTCCTGGCGCGAGCACAGCTACGCGCTCAAGGCCTTCCACGGCCTGCCCGAGTTCGACACCCTCGCCTACGCTACCGAGGCCGTTCTCGAGCACGCAGCGGGCCGTCTCGCCGAGCTTCAGCCCCGCCGCGTCGCCGTCTGGGAGCCCGGCCAGGGGCACATGCCCGTCGTCCTCGCCCGCCTCTGCCCGGCCGTCGAGCGGCTCGACCTCGTCTCGCGCGACCTCGTCGCCCTGCGCGCGAGCGAGAGGAACCTCCGCGCGGACGGCTTCGACGCGGAGGTCCGCAGCCACCATACTATCGACGTCACGGTGCCCGAGGGCCCCGATCTGATTGTCGGCGTGGCATCGGAAGGGGAGGGGATCGACGTGTCCGGTGCGAAGCTCGCCATCGCCCGTCGCCGCTACCCTGACACGCCCATCCTGCTCGGCGCCCGCTCCTCCTTCGCCTCGCGCCTTGTCCGCGCCCTCAAGAAGAGCGGCGTGCGCGCCAAGACGGGCAGAAAGCGCCGCGGCGCCTGCACCGTGACCATCCGGTAGAAGGCGGGGGCCTCGCCCTCCCAGAATGGCGCCGGGACCCGGTCAGCCCCAGCCGCTCGAACTGCTCGGAGTCTGGGTCCAGTCGTTCCCGTAGGGCGACAGGTAGGTGCGATTGAGCGGGTCGATCGTCACGAGCACGACGTTCGCGGCGATCTCCTTCCGCGTTGCAGCGCGGGGCATCGGGGGCTATGATGACGGCGCGTCAGGAGTCCTCATTGTCTGGAGAGGGGCGGCGGACATGCGCAGCACTGTCTTCGCGGCGGCTATCCTGACGGCGGGCCTCGGCGTCAACGCCGCCGTCGAGACGATCATCCCCATGCCCAAGCAGGCCCGCGCCGTCGGCGCGCCGGTGCCGCTCGACGGCCACCGCATCGTGGTCGCGCCGGGCGCGCAGATGCGCATCGCCGCCGGGGAGATCAACGAGCGCGTCGTCGCGCTCGGCGGTGCGAAGCTGCCCGTGCTTGCGCTGGACGGCGAGCTGCCGGAGGGGAAGCTGCTCGTCATCGCGCCATCTACGGCTCGGGCCTTCGGCCCGAAGGTCTCGCCGGAGGACCCAGGGCCGCAGGGCTACGTCATCGAGCCGCAGGGCGAGCGACTCCTCCTCATCGGCAGCGACCCGCTGGGCGCGCTCTACGCCGCCGTGACGTGTCGCCAGCTTATCGTGAAGCGGGACGGGAGGCTGTGGCTCCAGCGGGCGGCGATCCGCGACTGGCCCGACTACAAGCGCCGCGAGCACGGGATCGCCTTCGCCGAGCACCTGCGCGATCGCTGGTACGACATGCTGTCGGCGGAGCGCTCGGGCGACCTCGCCAAGGCGCGGGATGCCGCCGCGAGCTTCGTGCGCGTGCAGAAGCCCTACTTTGACTGGATGCTGCGGGCCAAGATCAACCTCGCCTGGCATCGCACGAACCTCAAGCCGGGCGACGCGCCCGAGGCCACGACGGTGGCTCGCGCCGCCCTCAAGGAGATCCACGACTACGGCCTCGCGCGAGGCATCCGCACCCTCGACGGCGACACGACGGCCATCGGCGCGTACCCGAGGGACAAGGACAAGCCCGACTTCAGGGACGTGGTGCGCCACCGCTCGCACAACCGCTACTTCTGCTGGTCGCGTCTCGACCTCCATCGCGAGCGGGCTCGGCGAGCGGCGAGGTGGGTGGCCGACGCGGGCTACAAGGGCTACTACCTTCACGCCACCGACGGCGGCGGCTGGGAGAACCCCGAGCTGTGGAAGGACCGCTGCCCCCGCTGCCGCGCGGCCTACGGCGACGACCGCGCGAAGGCCGACGCCACCGTCTTCGGCATCTACCACGAGGAGATCCGCAAGCGCGTCCCCGACCTCACCTTCGTCGCGGTCATCTACCCCTACACGGGCCGCTACCTCGACCCCGACTACGTCTACGGGCGCGCCGCCGAGCAGATGGGCCAGGGCGAGGCCGCGCGCCAGGTGGCCGACCGCACCGCCGCCGACCTCACGCGGTTCATCCGCCGACTCGACGGCCTGCTGCCCGACGACATGTACGTGTGCATCCGCGAGAGCGAGCGCCGCTACTTCGACCTCGTCCGCGCCGCCTGGGGCAAGCGGCGGTTCCAGCTCTACTACGAATATGCCTTCTGGAAGGGCTGGCGGCC
This sequence comes from uncultured bacterium, assembly GCA_965603035.1. GTDB lineage: Bacteria > Planctomycetota > PUPC01 > DSUN01 > DSUN01 > CAZDNN01. The sequence goes on along the minus strand of CBFDBL010000072.1, from coordinate 9,022 downwards.
CACCTTCATCACCACGCCCCTGTGGACCCGCACGTTCCACTGCCCCGACTACGACGACATCCTGTTCAGTCCCCTGCGCGCGTGGACCGAGATGACGCAGTTGCTCGGGGTCGAGTGCTCGTGGAACACCCGCCGCCCCGGCTCGGGCGCCTTCGACAGCGATCGCTGGCGCCGCATCGGCACGGCCGTCGCGCCGCCGCCCGAGCGCAAGAGCTTCGCCCTGCGGGCCTGCCGATTCCAGTTCGGCGACGAGGCCGGCCCGCTGATGGCGCCGCTGTTCGCCGAGAACATCAGCCACATGTTCATCACCCAGCCCGACGAGGTGATGAAGCGGCTGCCCATCGCCGACCCCGTGGCGACGATGGTCGGGCAGGCCGAGGCCACGGCGCGCGCCGCGGGCTCACTCGACCGCCTCTGGGAGCTCCAGCGCCAGCGCCCCGTGCTGCGGGAGCCGTGGCTCGGCTACTTCCTCAACTGGGCTCGCTTCACCCACGGCGCGCGCATCCTCGCCCGCCACCGCGCCCACCTGCTCGCGGCTCGCGCCGCCATCCGGCGCGGCGAGCGCACCGAGACCGAGACGCATCTCGCCGCGGCCCGCGACCACCTCGCCGCCGCGGCGCCCCAGTGGGAGACGGTGCGAAGGCGAACGCCCGAGTCGAAGCTCTTCCGCAGCTACGTGCGCAAGACCTCGCGCGAGGGCCGGCTGCATCACCTCGACGTCGCGGCGCTGCGGGCCGAGGTGGACGACCTCTGGCGGCGGCGCGAGCAGCTCATCGCGTCCCACACGATCCCTGCGTGGTTCGAGCGCACCTGCCGCGAGCGCACCGTGGTGGCCGCGCCGGCGGCGGCGCCCGTCACGATCGACGGGCGGCTCGACGAGCCCGCGTGGCGGGCGGCATGGCCCGTCGAGCACTTCGTGGACTACCGCGCGCTTCGCCTCGCGGCGCTCGAGACGCGTGCGCGGCTGCTCTACGACGCCGAGACGCTCTACGTCGCCTTCGAGTGCCGCGACCCCGAGCCGGGGGCCATCACGGCGGTCATGGCTGGCCGCGACGAGCACCGGCTCTGCGACAGCGTCGAGCTGCTCGTCGCCCCGAGCCGCAGCGGTCGGGAGTTCGTCCACTGGATCGTCGACTCCCGCGGCACCGTCTTCGACGCGAGAGCCTCGAAGCAGGCCGACGGGCGTGTCGCCTACTCGCGGAAGTGGGACGGCACGGCGCCGGTCGCCGCGCGGCGCGAGGCGGACCGCTGGGTCGTCGAGATGGCCGTGCCCGCGTCCGAGCTGGGCTTCGCCCTGCGCGAGGGCAGGACCCGCGCGGTGCTGCTGTGTCGCAACATCGTCCACACGCGGCGCGCCGGCGAGGAGGAGCAGACGGCCGCCGTGTGGCTCGACGGGAGCAACTTCCACACCGTCTCGAAGTTCGCGGCCCTGCGGCTCGCCGGGGCAGGGGAGCGGCCGCCGGCGCCGCGCCTCGGCCTCGTGCTCCAGCCGATGGCCTTCCGCCACGTCACCACCGGCGAGGGCTCCGGCACGGCCATCGGCGGCGACCTGCGCCTCGAGGCCGACCGCACCCTGCACGACGCTCGCGTGACCGCGAGCTTCACCGACGGCGTCAAGCCGCTTGGCCAGCAGCCCGTGAGCGGACCCGACACGGTCCGCCTCATCTGGCGACCCCATGAGCCGTTCCACGCGCTCATCCCCCAGGAGGTGCCCGGCGTCGTGTGCACGGTCAGACTCGTCGCCCGCGAGGGCGAATGGGCCTTCGTCCGCCGCTTCGGCAGCCCGAGGCGGCCGGCCGTCCCGCCCGACCGGCTCTTCTCCGGCGGGGTGGCGGGCAAGGCGCTCGCGGAGCCCGCATACGTCAGCGGGAAGGCCATCGAGCTGGCAGAGGGCACGGTGGAGTTCTGGGTCAAGCCAAGCTGGGACGTGGTGCCGCGCCCACCAGGGCCGGGCTGGTCGCTCGAGCACACATTCCTCCATCGGGGGCCGATCCGCCCCGACTACCCCTATCTGTCCAACCACGACTCCTTCACCATCTCGCACGAGAGCGGCGGGTCGCTGCACTGCATCCTCTCGAACTCCCGCTACGAGAACCGCTCGGTGACGGCGTCGATCCGCGGCTGGCGGGCCGGGGCGTGGCACCACGTGGCCGTGCAGTGGAAGCTCGACGACGGCGGTCGTACGGCCATGGCGATCTTCATCGATGGCGAGCTCGCCTCGGACCAGTGCCGAGGCACGTCGAGGAGCCCGAACACCAAGCCCCTCGCCGTCCGTCAGCTCCCGCTGCCCGTGCAGATCGGGGCGATGACCACGGGCTTCCGCCCAACCGACGGGGCCATCGACGAGCTGCGCATCAGCTCGGTCCGCCGCTACACGGGCCGCTTCACGCCGGCGCGCCGCCTCGAGGCCGACGCCCACACGCTCACGCTGTTCCACTTCGACGGCACCCTCGACGCCGCCCGGCCCGCGGGGCTGAAGGCGCGGCACGGCCCCGCACAGTGACCGCGCGGCGCGCAGGAACATGCAACCTTTTACAGCTCGGTGACAACCCGGCCGCCCGCGCCGCTAGCATCGTCACCGTGGAGGAGACCCGCCCGTGGACCATGGCGATCTCGCCCGAGTGCTGCTTCCCCTGCTGGTCGTCTCGGTGGCTGCCGTGACGGGCGCCGCGACGGCGGACGAGGTGACGAAGCCGCGCGACGAGGCCAACCACCCACCCATCGCCATGTGCAACGGTGACACGAGGCGCCGCGTCGTCGAGGTGAAGGCCAAGCCGGGCGGCGAGGCCCGGCTCTCGGCCACAGGCTCGCGCGATCCCGACGGCGACGCGCTGAGCTACCGCTGGTGGGTCTACGACGAGGCCAGCCACTATCCGCGTGCCGGCGTCGAGCTGCGCGGAGCCGACCGCGCCGAGGCCACGCTCGTCGTCCCGGCGAACACGATCCAGCTTCACGTCATCCTCGAGGTCACCGACGACGGCGAGCCGCCGCTCACGAGCTGTCGCCGCGTCGTCATCCGCACCCGATGAGAAGGGGACAGCGATGAGGCAACTGGGGCGCATCGTCCTCGCCGCCATCGTGATGGCGGCACCGGTCTGGGCCGGCGCGCCCGCGAGGGAGTTGAGGCCCGAGGAGAGCCGCCTGGGCATCAACCTCGCCGGGCCGGCCGACTGGAACTCCGAGCTGCCCTTCGTGGACGTCTTCCGCCTCGCCCGCAAGTGGATCAGCCAGCGGAAGGGACAGCCCTGGGGCAAAGGCCCCGAGCTCGAGCGCGACGGGAACGGCTGGGTCAGGAAGCTCGAGCCCGACTGCTGGGCGGAAACCCCGCTGTGCACGATCCGCGGCGGACACTACCCCGCAGGGCAGTACGTCTGCCTCTACGAAGGCGAGGGCAAAGTCGAGTTCTGGAACATCAAGCGAGAGGTCAGCCGCGAGCCGGGCCGCATCGTCTTCGAGCCGCAGCCCGACAAGGGCGGCTTCTGGCTCCGCATCAAGGAGACGAAGCCCGACGACTACGTCCGCAACATCCGCGTCCTCATGCCCGGCTTCGAGAAGACGCACGAGGCCGAGCCCTTCCACCCCGCCTTCCTCGAGCGCTGGAAGAGCTTCCAGACCTATCGCTTCATGGACTGGATGAAGACCAACGGCTCGACGGTGAGCACGTGGGAGCAACGGCCGAAGCCCGCCGACTGCACCTGGACCGAGCGCGGCATCCCCGTCGAGGTGATGGTCGATCTCTGCAACCGCCAGAGGGTCACCCCCTGGTTCTGCATGCCCCACCTGGCGAGCGACGACTACGTCCGCAACTTCGCCAAGGTCGTCAAGGCGCGGCTCGACCCCGAGTTGAAGGTCACGGTCGAGTACTCGAACGAGATCTGGAACTCGATCTTCGCACAGACCCGCTACGCCAACGAGCAGGGACAGAAGCGCGGCTTCGGCGAGCGGCCGTGGGAGGCGGGCTGGCGCTACTGCGCGTGGCGCTCCGTCCAGATCTTCAGGATCTGGGAGGAGGTCTTCGGCGGCACCGATCGCCTCGTGCGGGTCATCGCCTCGCAGTGCAACCCCTACGTCTCGGAGCGCAAGCTCGAGTTCCAGGGCGCCTGGAAGCACACCGACGCGCTCGGCATCGCGCCCTACATCGGCTTCAACGTGCCCAGGGAGGGGAAGAAGGGGCGGCCCGGGGCCGACGAGGTCGCCGCGTGGCCGCTCGAGAAGCTGCTCGGCCACATCGAGAGCGGCCCGCTGCCCAAGGCCATCGAGCAGATGCGCAAGCACAAGGCGCTGGCGGAGAAGTACAAGGTCGAGCTCGTGGCCTACGAGGCGGGCCAGCACCTCGTAGGCGTGGGCGGCGGCGAGAACAACGAGCCGCTCACGAAGCTCTTCCGCGCGGCCAACCGCAGCGCCCGCATGGGCGCCCTCTACACCCGCTACCTCGACGCCTGGAAGCAGGCCGGCGGCGACCTCCTGTGCATCTTCTCGTCGGTCGGGCGCTGGAGCAAGTGGGGGAGCTGGGGCCTCGCCGAGCACTACGACGAGACCGAGGCCGACCAGCCCAAGCTCAAGGCCGTCATGGAGTGGAACCGCGCGAACCCGCGCGAGGAGGCACCCATGGCCCGCCAGGAGCCGACCGTCCGCGAGATCGAGGCCGCCGTGGACCACAACCACTGCACCACCCGCCAATTCCAGCACATGACCTTCCACCACGACGGCATCTGGTTCGTCTTCTACAGCGACGGCGCCCACTTCCAGTATCAGACGTCCGACGATTCAGGACGGACGTGGCGGCGCGCCAAGGAGCCCGTGGCGCCGGCGCCGAACGGCTCGACGTCCTTCGACGTGCTCCAGGTGGGCGACCGCGTGTACATCAGCCACGCCCTCTACCCGCTCGGCCGCTACGACGTGAACGCGCCCTATGCCAAGGACCCCGCGAGGCGGGGCGAGTACCGGTCCGAGGGCCGCGTGAAGTCGGGCCGGATCGAGGGGCGGGAGATCCGCTGGCTCGCGGACGTCAACCCCGGATTCAGGCCCGACTACTGCAACCTCGTGCAGGACACCGATGGGCGCCTCTGCGTGTTCGAGCGACACGACGAGCAGGGGGTCGTGCATCGCAGCCGCAGGCCGAGCGACATCACCGAGTGGCTGCCGGTATCGGTCTGCATCCCCGTGCGCGGCAGGCACGCGCTCGACGCCGCGGCGCTGGACGGGGGCAGGCTCTACGCCGCGTCGGTGCTGACGACCGGCGGCAAGCTCTACGGCAATCTGTATGACGGCAAGCGCTGGGGCGAGGAGTGCGTGCTGCTGGCCGACGAGACCACCACCGTGGCGGGCGACGACCGCCGGCTCGCGCTCGAGTTCGACCCCACCAGCAAGCGCCTCCATCTGATCTACGTGGACGCAGGGAGCGTGCTCCGCTACCGCCGGCTCGACGCGCCCTACGCCAAGACCGACTGGCGGCCCGCGCTGTCGGAGCCCGGCCGCGAGCTCGCAGCGGGCGTGTTCACCTGCGCCCTGAGCGTGGACTCCTCGCGGACGCCCTACGGCCTGGTCATCACCTACGGCCTGGAGAAGCACCGGGGCAAGGACAAGCGGGTGCGCACGGGCGAGCTCTACGCCCGACGCTTCGATGGGAAGGCCTGGCAGGGCGAGCCGGTGCTGGTCAGCCAGCCAGGAACGATCCACAATTGGTACCCGAACGTCAACCAGGACGTCCGCGACGGCCTGTGCGTGCTCTACTCCCGTTCGGTGGACCGGGCGCACCTGGGCGTGCCGCTGGCGGTGATGGTCAGCGTCTGCACGATGGCCGCCGACAGACCAGGAGGAGACCGATGAGCCGACCCGAGCTGTGGTGCTTCTGCATTCTTGCCGTTGCCGCCGTCGCCGGCGCGGGAGCGACGGGGTGGCCCGCCACGGGACCATTGCGCGTCCACCCCAAGAATCCCCGCTATTTCACCGACGGCAGCGGACGCGCCATCTACCTGACAGGCTCCCACACGTGGGCGAACCTCGCCGACATGGGGCCGAGCGACCCGCCGCCGACGTACGGCTTCGACGCCTGCCTCGACTGGATGGTGAAGCTCGACCACAATTTCATCCGCCTGTGGGCCTGGGAGCTGACGACGTGGGACACGCGCGGCAACGGCCGCTGGCGCAAGCCCAAGCCCCACTTCGTCCAGCCCCATCCGTGGCAGCGGACGGGGCCGGGCAAGGCGCTCGACGGCAAGCCGAAGTTCGACCTCTCGAAGTTCGATCCCGCCTACTTCACGCGCCTGCGGACGCGGGTCGAGGCGGCGGGGAAGCGCGGCATCTACGTCTCGGTCATGCTCTTCGAGGGCTGGGGCCTCCAGTTCTCGCCCGGCGCCTGGGCCAGCCATCCGCTCAACGCGGCGAACAACGTCCAGGGCATCCACGGCGACACGAACGGCGACGGCAAGGGCCTGGAGGTCCACGAGCTGGCCAGCAAGGCCGTCACCGCCGTCCAGGAGGCCTACGTCCGCAAGGCCATCAACACCGTCAACGACCTCGACAATGTTCTCTACGAGATCTCCAACGAGAACCACCCCGCCTCCACCCCCTGGCAGTACCACATGATCCGCTTCATCAAGCGGGTCGAGAAGGCCAAGCCCAAGCAGCACCCCGTCGGCATGACCTTCCAGTACAAGGGCGGCAGCAACAAGACCCTCTTCGACAGCCCCGCCGACTGGGTCTCGCCCAACCACGCGGGCGGCTACCGCGACAACCCGCCCGACACGAAGGGCCGCAAGGTCGTGCTCGCCGACACCGACCACCTGTGGGGCATCGGCGGCAACCAGGCCTGGGTCTGGAAGAGCTTCACCCGTGGCCTCAACCCCCTGTTCATGGACCCCTACGACGGGGTCGTCCTCGGCGGGCGCTTCGAGAAGAAGTTCGACCCTATCCGCCGCAGCCTCGGCTACACGCTGCGCTACGCCCGGCGCATGGACCTGGCGGCGATGGAGCCGCATAGCCGCCTGGCCTCCTCGAAGTTCTGCCTCGCCGACCCGGGCCGCGAGTATCTCGTCTTCGTGCCCGGCGGCGGGAGCGTCACCGTCGGCCTCTCGGCGGCGAAGGGTCCGCTGTCGGCCGAGTGGTTCAACCCGAGCACGGGCAAGGCCCGCACGCCGACGACGGTCGAGGGCGGCGCGCAGCGCACGCTCACCGCGCCGTTCCAGGGCGACGCCGTGCTCTACCTGGAGCGCGCGAAACAGTAGGGACGCTGCGATGGCGAAATGGCCGAGGTCGATCCTGATGCTTGGGGCGATGGCGATGGCCTGTGACGCGGCTCAGCTTCAGGGCACGGTATTCCCCGGCAAGACGTGGGAGGAGGCCACGCCCGGGTCTCAGGGCCTCGACCCAGCGAAGCTGGGCGCCGCCGTCGCGTATCTGGGGAAGCACGCGGGCCGCGACGGGGTGCGCGAGCTTGTCATCGTCCGAAACGGACGGCTCGTCTGGCAGGGCGACCGCATCGACAAGGTGCACGGCGTGTGGTCGCTCACCAAGAGCTTCACCAGCACCTGCCTGGGCCTGCTCGTCGGCGACGGCAAGTGCACCCTCGACACCAGGGCGGGAAAGCACTCTCCGCCGCTCGCGGCCCGCTACGGCGACATCCGCCTGCGCCACTTCGCCACCATGACCTCGGGCTATCGCGCCGTGGGCGACGAGACGCGCGGCAGCTACACCCACGGCCCGAGCCGCACGCCCTTCCATCCGGGCACGCCGCTCTTCGCGCCGCCGGGCTCGCGGTTCGCCTACTGGGACTCGGCGATGAACGAGTTCGGCCTCGTCCTCACCTGCATCGCCGAGGAGTCGCTCGAGGCCCTCTTCAAGCGTCGCATCGCCGACCCCATCGGCATGAACATCCGGGCGTGGCGCTGGGGCCGGCTCGGCACGGTGGATGGCCTCGCGGTCAACGGCGGGTCGGGGAACAGCAACTGCCACGTCTTCATCTCGGCCCGCGAGCTGGCCCGCTTCGGCTTGCTCTTCCTCGAGCGGGGGAACTGGAACGGCAAGCAGCTCATCGCGGCGGAGTGGGTGGACCTCGCGACCCGCGTCCACGTGCCCGCCGACCACCCGTGGGCGCGCGAGCTGAGCCCGTTCGACGGCCGCGGCGTCTACGGCCTCAACTGGTGGGTCAACGGCCGCGGCGCCGACGGGAAGCGGAAGTGGCCGGGCGCGCCCGCGTCCACCTATGCTGCCAGCGGCTACAACAACAACGACCTGTTCGTCATCCCCGACTGGCGGATGGTCGTCGTCCGCCTGGGGCTCGACCAGGGCGACAGGAAGATCACCGACGCGGTCTACGGCGAGTTCCTCCGCCGCGTCGGCGCGGCCCTTCGCCGACCCACCTCGGGGCCGCTTCGGGTGCATCCGCAGAACCCGCGCTGGCTTGCCGACAGGGCGGGCAGGGCCGTGTTCCTCACCGGCTCGCACACCTGGGCGAATCGCCAGGAGCGCGGCGTCGAGGGCAAGACGCCCGACTTCGACTACCCGGGCTACCTCGACTTCCTCGAACGCCACGGCCACAACTTCATCCGCCTGTGGGCCTGGGAGCACGCCCAGTGGATGCAGTTCGTCGGCCGCGATGTGCCCGTCCGCTACGCGCCGCTGCCCTGGGCGCGGACGGGGCCTGGGAAGGCGCTCGACGGCAAGGCGAAGTTCGACCTGACGAAGCTCAACGAGGCCTACTTCACGCGGCTTCGCGAGCGAGTGGTCGCGGCGCGCGACCGCGGCCTCTACGTGGGTGTCATGCTCTTCCAGGGCTTCAGCCTGGCCAAGAACCGCGGCGATAGGACCAAGGGCAACGCCTGGCACGGCCACCCCTTCCACAAGGCCAACAACATCAACGGGCTCGACGGCAACCCCAGCGGCGACGACACCGGCAACGAGGTCCACACCCTCAGGCTCCCCGCCGTCACACGCCTCCAGGAAGCCTACGTCCGCAAGACCATCGAAGCGGTGAACGACCTCGACAACGTGCTCTGGGAGATCGGGAACGAGTGCCATGCCG
>CBFDBL010000071.1:0-14662 GCA_965603035.1 uncultured bacterium | reverse complement strand
CGCCGTGCGGCTCGCAGGGTTCCGGGGCCTGCGCGAGCTGGCCGGGGCTGAGCACTATCCCGCGCTGGTCAAGCTGCTGGTGGACGCGCCGACGGTCGCCGACATCGGGGCCGCGCAGAAGGCGGTGCTGGCCGCGGGGAAGCAGGTCGAGGCGCTCGACGCGAAGGTCGGGCCGCTGCTCGCCGCGATGGAGGGCGTGCGGCCCGACGTCCACGTCGCCCTGCTCGGGGCCCTCGCGCGCTGCGGCGGGCCGAAGGCCCTGGCGGCCGTCCGCTCCGGCGTGAAGGACCGGACTCCCAAGGTGCAGGACGCCGCGGTCCGCGCGCTGGCCGGCTGGAAGGACGCGGCGGTCGCGCCCGACCTCGAGCGCCTGGCCGGATCGGCGAAGAGCGCGACGCACCGCGTGCTGGCCGTGCGGGGGCTGCTGCGGCTGGCGCGCGCGGCCGCGGAGCGGTCGCCCGACGAGGGCCTGCGCCTGCTCGAGACGGTGCGCGGCGTCGCGACGACGGCGGCGGACAAGAAGCTGCTGCTCGCCACCGCGGCCGCCATCCCGTCGCGCGGGTCACTGGCGCTGGCCGCCTCGCTCGTCGGCGACCCCGACGTGGCCGAGGAGGCCGCCCTCGCCACCCTCGAGCTCGCACGCGCACGCAAGAGCACCGACCCCGACGCCGTCGCGGCCGCGCTCGCCGCCGTCGTCAAGCACAGCAGCAGCCCCCGCGCCGTGCGCCAGGCTAACATCCTGCTCGGCAGAACGAAGTTCGAGCCGCTATTCGACGGCAAGTCCCTCAAGGGCTGGACAAAGCCCTTCGACTGGGGCGAGGTCACCATCGAGGACGGCGCCATCCACCTGAGCGGCAACAAGAAGTTCTTCCTGGCGACCGAGCGGACCTACGGCGACTTCGTCCTCGAGGCCGAGGCCTGGCTCGACGAGGGCGCCAACTCGGGCATCCAGTACCGCAGCCACTTCGAGAAGAACCGGCTGTGGGGCTACCAGGCCGACGTCGACTCCCTGCCGCGCGGCTGGCGGGGCATCTACGACGAGACCCCAGGCCGAGGCTGGCTCGCCCGCGGCGACGCCAAGAAGGCCGAGAAGCTCTACAAGAAGGGCTGGAACGCCTACCGCATCGAGTGCACTGGCGACCGCACCCGCTTCTTCATGAATGGCGAGATGATCGTCGATTGCCTCGACCCGATGGAGATCGAGGGCCACATCGCGCTCCAGCACCACGGCGAGAAGGGCAAGGTCGTCCGCTACCGCAACCTCCGCATCATGGACCTCGGCAAGCGGCGCTGGCTCCCGCTCATCGACGAACGCAGCATGGCGAAGTGGGAATCGAACGGGGTCGGGACGTGGGCCATCAAGGACGGCGTGATCGACGGCCGCAAGAGCGGCGATGGCCACGGCCTGCTCTACAGCCCGCGCGCGCACAAGGACTTCTGCCTCCGCTTCAAGGTCAAGGCCGTGGCGGGCAACGCCGGCTTCTACATCCGCAGCGAGAAGCGCGGCCGCGCCGGCGCCGCCGGCCTCCAGGTCGAGATCGACCCGACGAAGGACCAGGCCGGCCTCTACGAGACCATGGGCCGCAAATGGGTCGGCAAGCCCGACCAGGCGGTCCTCAAGAAGCACTTCCGCAAAGGCGACTGGAACGCGATAGCCGTCTGTGCCCGCGGCGGCCGCATCCTCGTCTTCCTCAACGGCCACAAGACGGTCGAGCTGACCGATGACCCCGGCCGCCCCTCCGGCCACCTCGCCCTCGGCCTCCACGGCGGCACCGTCCACGCCCAGTTCAAAGATCTCGTGCTCCTCAGCGATTGAAAGGAGCACGCCGGTGGATGCACGGATGTGCGACGCAACGGGCGGCGACCGTGCCCGCGTCCTGCCCATGCGGGAACGGGCGGGGGTGGTCCAGGAGGTGCTCAGGAAGCGCCTCGACACCGTCCTGCCGGCCGCGATGCGGGAGGCGGGCTTCGACATGTGGCTGATCCTCTGCCAGGAGGACGACCTCGACCCGGTCTTCGCGTCGATGATGCCGCTCGATACGTGGTGCCCGATCCTCCAGATGCTGGTGCTCTGCGACCGCGGGCCGGCAGCGGGTGTCGAGCGCATCAGCATCGCGATGACGAACACCAAGGGCCTCTTCGACCAGCCGTGGAAGGGCCACCACCACGAGGAGCAGTGGCCGCTGCTGCGCCAGATCGTCGAGGAGCGGGACCCGCGGCGCATCGGCATCAACATCGGTCGCGTGCAGTGGGCGGCCGGCGGCCTGACGCACAATCTCTACGAGCAGCTCGTCGCGGCGCTGCCCGACACCTACGTCGCCCGCCTGGCCTCGGCCGAGCCCATGGCCACGCGCTGGCTCGCCACCCTCACCGATGAGGAGGTCGAGCTCTACGACGACGTGGTGGCCGTCGCCCGTCAGATCAAGGCCGAGTGCTACAGCCGCGCGGCCATCGTGCCCGGGGAGACGACGCCCGACGACCTCGTGTGGCACTACTGGCAGCGCTGCGCGGACCTGGGCCTCGGCCTATCCTTCAGGCCCTTCTTCAACCGCGTCCGCAGCGACGCGATGGCCGAGCAGTTCGGCGCCGCCGACCGCGTCATCCGGCCCGGCGACCTGGTCCACTCCGACTGCGGCATCCGCTACCTGCGGCTCGACACCGACCACCAGCAGTTGGCCTACGTCCTGCGGCCCGGCGAGACCGACGCGCCCAAGGGCCTCCGGCGGCTGCTGGCCGAGGCGAACCGGCTCCAGGACATCTTCATGGCGGAGTTCCGCGAGGGCCTGACGGGCAACGAGCTGCTCGCGCGCATCCTCGCCCGCGCCCGCGACGAGGGGGTGCCGGGGCCGAAGGTCTACTCCCACTCGCTCGGCCTGCTGCTCCACGAGCCGGGGCCGCTGATCGGGCTGCCGTGGGAGCAGGAGCGCTGCCCGGGGCGCGGCGACGTGGCGCTGCGGCCCAACTACTCGTTCACGATGGAGCTGTCGGTGGCCGACGCCGTGCCCGAGTGGGGCGGCCAGACGGTGCGCCTGGCGGTCGAGGAGGACGTGGTGTTCACCCGCGACGGCTGCCGGGTGGTCGGCGATCGCCAGACGGCGTTCTACCTGGTGTGACGTGCCGGGGGCGTCAGGGCCGGGCTTCCTTGACCAGCTTCCCGTTCACGTACAGCGCAGTGTGGCCCGTCTCGCCATCGACGGTGGCCGCCACGTGGGTCCACTGGTCCGCGGGCAGCTTTGCGTCGAAGCCCATCCAGGGGTCGCGGGTGATCATGCGGAGCGAGTGGCCCGGGTACGTATCGAGGTTGTATCCCGCGGCGAGGCCGGCCGGCGACTTGTCGATCAGGCGCGCGCCGCTCGACGGCAGCGCACGGGGGCGAACCCAGGCGGCGAGGGTCACGCCGTCGAGGCAGTCGAGCGCCTTGTCGTGCGCGATCTCCAGGTAGCCCTTGCCATCCAGGCGAAGGGCCTTGCCGGGCAGGCCGCCGACGTCGTCCGCCACGGTGACGTCCCCCACGATCTTCGCGGGGAGTTTCGGGCTGGCCGCGTTCCTGAAGGCTCCGCCGTCCCGCCGCGCGAGGTCGAGGGCCGCGACGCACCCGCGCAGCGCCTCGGGCTTGCCGTCTTCCTTCCTGGCCAGTTGGCCGATCTCCTCCGCGCTCAATGGCCGGCTGTAGACGGCCACGCGCGCGATCTCGCCGAGGAAGCGGTTGTTGCCCTGGCTGTCGGCCCCGATCCGCAGGGGCAGCTTCGTCGCACGGATGGCCTTGGGCTTTGCGATCACCACCGGCTCGGCCATGTCGTCGGGCGCGTCGGGCACGCGGCCAGGCCTGGGCAGCGTCGCCTCAATGCCCTGGCCCTTCTTCAGCACGACCTCGAAGTTGTCGCCGACCTTCCGCACACGCGGCACGCTCCACGTCGGCGCGCGGCCGCCGAAGTTGTCGCGGATGCGGAGCGTGGCGTCGCTGCCCGCCACGACGCGGAGCCAGGTGGTGGCGTTGCGTTCACGCCGCGCCGACACGCGGTGTCCACCCTCGGCCCGCAGGTCGGCGAACGACGCGTCGTGCCATCGCCAGGGCGCGGCGGGGAAGATGCGGATGACCCCGGGCTCGCCCGCTCCGGGGCGCGGGCTCCAGCTCTGGAGCAGCATCTCGTGGACGGCCTGGGAGGCCAGGAAGTTGCCTTCGAGCGTGAAGGGCCTGTAGCGGAAGCGCGAGAAGCCCGTGCCGGTCTGGTCGCCGTTGCAGTGGAAGCCGCTGCGGAGGATGAAGGCGTTGACGTAGACGTCGAGGTTGCGCACGGCGGCCTCGGCGTCGCCGACGCGGGCGCGCAGGCACGCCATCCACGAGAAGCTGTAGCCGCACCAGGCGCCCGTGCCCAGCCTGTCCCACTGCTCGAGCGAGGCGGCGATGGTGCGGCGGTCGCGCTCGCCGCCATCGGCGGTGATGAGATTGAAGGGGTGGATGGGCATGAGGTTCGACAGGTGGCGGTGGCTGCCGGGCAGGTCGAGGGTCTCGTCGAGCTTCAGCATGCCGTCGGGGTTGACGTGGAACTCGCCGAGCGCGCGGGCGTCGGCGGCCCACTGCTTGGCCTCGGCCTCCTGGCCGCAGGCGTCGCCCATCTCGGCGAGCGCCAGGAAGAGCATCTTGAGGCAGGCGAGGTCGTAGTTGGTGTTGGGCTCGAGCCACGCGCGGGGGCCGTTGCCGAACACCTCGGGCGACGTCGAGAGGGGCAGCTTGAGCACGCCGTCCGCGTCGGGCTTCAGCAGGTGGCGGAGGCACCGGCCCACCTCGCGGCACCACGGGTAGGCCCGCTCGCGGAGGAAGCGCTCGTCGCCGGTGTAGCGCCAGTGCAGGTAGAAGAGATGGCCGTTCCAGGCGCCCATGGTCGGCGAGAGGCTGTAGTGGCCCCATCCGCCCAGGGGCTGCCCCGCCAGCGACATGACGCCCGGCACCGCGGCGCCGGGCGCGCCGTAGAAGTCCTTCGCGAACTTGCGGAACACCGGCAGGAGGTCCCACATGAAGTCGAGGAACGAGCGGCCCTCCTCGAACCGGCCGGCCGCCTGGTAGGCCATGTAGGTCATCTGGGTGTTCAGGTCGTTGTGGTAGTCGCCCTTCCACGGCGGCAGGCCGCCGGCGTCGGCGGTCCAGACGCCCTGGAGCGGCATGGGCGGCGCGCCCTGGCGGGATGCCGCGCCGTAGAAGTACTGCACGAGGTAGTAGTGGCGCAGGATGTCGGGCTCGGGGACACTCACGCTCGACTTGCCCCAGAAGTCTCTCCACCAGGCTACGTGTGGCTCGAGCATCCTCTCGTAGCCGGCGGCCAGGGCGGCCGCGATCCGGCCGTGGGCCACCTCCACCGGGTTGGGACCATCCCTGGTCGAGGTCACCGTCACGGCTAGCAGCGTCCCGTCCGCGCGCCGCGACCGGCTCACGCACACGCAGTAGCGCAGGCCCTCGGCGGCCTCCTGGAGGAACCACTGCGTCCCGTTGTCCTGGCCGGTCTGCGGAGCCTTGTAGCCGAGCCGCTTCACCGAGGCCGGCGGGCGCAGCCGCAACGCCTTCGGCTCCGGCCCGGGGATCCGGATCAGAGCCACTGGCTGGGCGGCGCTGAAGAACACCTCGAGCGGAGCGTCATCGGAGAGCCAGGCACGGCCCTCGGCGCAGGCGAGATTGAGCTCGAAGCTCTTGACCCGCTGCGACGGGTCGAGGTCGATCTCGAGCCGTCCCGCGGGGATCTTGGTGGGGTGTGCGTCGCCGTAGGGGCGGTCGAAGATCGCGTTGAGCTCGCGGTTCTTCCCCTCGGCGACCAGGCGGATCATGGTGGCGTAGTTGAAGTCGTCCCAGCGGACTCCCTTGGCGGGACGCTCGTCCCACAGGTCGCCGCGGTCGAGCGAGAGCCGCACGGTGCTGCCTCCGCCCCACAGCAGGCCGCCCAGCAGGCCGTTGCCCAGCGGCACCGCCTCGTCCCAGGTCGTGACGGGAGCGGCCAGGGTGAGATTCAGCTCTTTGCCGGGCGGTGTCGGGGCACGGGCCGCGGCGCCCACGGGCGCGCCGAGCACTCCTGCCAGCGCCAGGACTGCCAGGAGGCCGCTCACCGCAACGCCGGGCTCGCCACCCAAGCTCGCCAGAGTCTCGCACGCAGCCATCGGGTTACTCCAACTGGGTCCTCGGCCTAACGCGGCCCGTGGCCGCAACCAAAGAGGAAAACTCGGGCTGGGCACACTAGAAAACAAAGCCGACTCCGTTGGCTTTGTTTGCCTCTCCAACAACTCCGCAGCCACACCACTTGCCAGCGAAGAGCAAGCCTTACGGGATCGACCGCAAAGGCGCTCGATCCCATAAGGTGTGCCCAGTCCGAGTTTTCCTCGGCCCGACATGCGCGCACGTTGCGCTGGGAGACTCTGCCGCCGCAGATAGTAGCACCCGCACGGGAGCGCGGCAAGAGGCGTTGATCTCGCACGCTTCGCGCGGTACAACAGTAGCCGCCGCGGCGCCAGAGCGCGGCACGGGGCCGACGTGACGGCAGCCAGGGATGGGGGGCCGCAAGTGGCCGGTGGCAGAGCTCGGGATCTGGGCTTCGTCGCGCCGCGTCTGCCGGCGGGCGCGCACGACGCGATCACCGACGTCGGCGACGTCCGCGTCGGCCACACCACCCTTGTCCATGGCGACGGGCCGCGACGGCCATCGCGTCGAGGCCCTGCCCGTCGCCGACCTGGCGGCCCGCATCGCACGCCTCGACGCGGGAGGCGGAGCGTGAGACCGCTCCTCCTGGCGCTGGCCGTTCCACTCCTCCTTACTGGATGTGCTGTCGTGCCCGCCACACGCGACGCACCCGCCGCCCCGGTCATCCGCACGGTGGAGACGCTGACGCCCGAGCTGATGGCCGAGTTGCACGTGCCTGGGGTGTCGATTGCGGGGATCAGCCGCTGTCGGGTCGCCTGGCACCGCGAGTTCGGCCTCCGCGTGGCGGGGAAGCCCGGGCGCGTGCGGCCGGACACGGTGTTCGAGGCGTGCTCGATCCCCAGCGGGGCACGGGGATCGTCATCATGACGAACGCCGCGAGCGGCGAGGCGCTCTGGCGCAAGCTGATCGCGGCCGTCAGCGAGCCCTAACCCAAGCTCAACAGTTCCGGCCGTACGGTCCGGAAGCTGGTCGCCCAGAATCATGGGTGGATTGCCAGCGGCGCGGGCCGCGGCTCGTGGCATGAAGCGCTGTGAGTTGGGCAACATCATCCAGTTTGGCACACACGCGGCGCACCGACCCCGTAGCCCTGTGCCGACGCAAGCGCAATCTGGCGAAACGCCTCGATCCGAAAGCCTGGCCCGAACAGCCCAGGCCGATGCTCCGAGCTCAGAGCATCCAGTACGAGATGGCCGAGCGCACCCGCGCCATCCCCTGTGGCGGCATCGGGGCGTTCCACGTGCTGGCCGAGCGCGTCGGGCTGCGAGGCGCTGGGCCCGCAGAAGGCGTGGGAGCAGGCCTCGGAGACCATCGGCCAGCTCTACGACGGCCGCTACCACGACGAGTGCCTGCGCTACTGCCGCATGGTGCTCACCAGCGCCTGGGCCGGCCGCGAGGCCAGGGCCGAGGCCTGCCTGCGGGTGATCTGCTGCCACCGCCAGTGCGATCGCGAGGGCGCGGTGCATCCCCTCTCCGAGCGGCTCATGCGGGAGCACCCCTCGACGCGCGCGGCGCGCTGGCACGCGAAGGCTGCCGCAGGGTGGCTCGAGGCCTATCTGCGCGATGACGAGGCGGTCGCCCTGCTCGACCGCATGACCGCCTTGCACAAGGGCCACGCCGACTTCGTGCGCCAGTGCTGCCTCGAGGCCGCCTCGATCTGCCGCCGGGTGAACCGCTACGACCACCTGGCCACGTACGTGGCGACGCTCAAGGCGCTCGCCGCGCGCGAGGACGGCATCAACGAGACGCTGCGCACGAGATGCGCCCAGGACGCGGCGCGGCTGGAGGCCGTCGCCGCCCGCGCTCGGGCGCGCGATGAAGAGAAGCGAACCGACCCCAGGGCACCAAAGTAGGAGGGCGCTCGATGGCTCGCAAGATGACATGCTGTGGCGTGGTGGCGGCTCTGCTGCTGGCGCTCTGCTTGGCCGGCATCATGGCCGTGGCGGCTGCCGATACGCCGCCGGACTGGGTCGGCGACGCGGTGGCCGAGCCCGACGGCTACCGCGTGGTCAACCGCACCGAACGGTTCGCAAACGAGGGCAAGGCCGAGGAGGGCGATTGCATCTGGACCTGCGAGGCCAGCCACTACACCGACTGGTACATCGAGGAGTATGACGCCGATGTCAGGTGGAGTTGGGCCGAGCAGGCGAACACGGACGACTACGAGGACGTCGAGGGCGAAGGTGGCTTCGGCTCGGAAGCCGATGACTGCGACGACCTCGAGGAGATCTTCCTCTACTACTACCCGGGCGTCCTGCCGACCGACGGCATCCCCGACAGCGGGCACTACTGGTGCGACGGCACCGTGACGGTGTACTGCAAGCGTCCCCTCGACGTGTGTCGGCCGCCCGCCAAGGAGCGGACGATCTGGATCCTCGACGTGAACCTCGAGACCACGGCAGGAGGGGGGCCAGGCAACAACGACACGGGGTACCACAACGGCGACGGCTCGCAGCAGGACCGAGAGGACTACGACCACTGGGCCGATCCCCAGCCGGACAGCAAGATCCTGCCCATCGCCCTCAACAACGACGACGACGACGAGAACCGCGTCGCCGACAAGTACCAGACGACGGTCGCCGACGATAAGGAAGGCGACCTCGAGTGCCTGACCTTCCAGTTCACCCACGGCATCCTCAAGCACAAGCAGGGCACGGTCCGGGTCAAGATCAGCGGCGACGATCCCGTGGGGCCCGTCCTCCACCCCAAGCTCAAGCTCTGGAAGAACAAACGGAAGGGCGCCAACCAGGAGGTCGTGCTCGAGCTCTACTACACCCCACCCAGCGCCAGCGAGCTGCGCCTCGACGTGGTCAAGATGACCGTCATCACGGGCGACCTGACGACGGACATCGACGGTGATGGCATCATCAACGACGACGAGCCCACAGACGTGGACCAGACGCGCGAGCAGGAGCTCGGCGCATTCGTCGCCGTCAACGACGACGACGACGACAGGGACGGGAGCGTGGACAAAGACGACCCGGAAGTGGTCGCCGGCGCCCCGGCGGCCTCCCGCGACGAGGACGACCTCAAAGAGTTCTACATGGGCAATCTCGAGCCCACCGCCATCAACAGCGAGGGCAAGCTCAGGCTGACTCGCAGCAACGCCAAGATCAAGGTCTACGACGCGGAGACCAAGGGCGCCGGCAGCCTGCTCGTGCCCCACGATGGCAAGGACTACCGCGAGTGGGACGTCACCGACAGCGCGCTGCCCGGCTGGGTCTGGGTCGAGGGTTTCACCCAAGGCGCGAGCGAGCTCAAGATCGAGTACCTCCCCGAGGACTGCCCGGCCGCGACAGCCCCCGTTGAGCTCGACGTGGTCAAGGTGACCGTGGTCACGATCGCCCTCGATGGCGTCAAGGTATACGACCCCAAGCTCGACGGCGACCCCAACGGCCCGACATGCGACATCACGTACCGCGTCACCGGCGCCCCAGCAGGCACAAAGGGCGAGTTGACCGTCGTACAGGACGTGGCAGGCACCGAGACGGTCGTCAACCCCGCGGGGCAGGCCCCTGCCGCCGCGGCGAACTACCTGGGGAGGATCGAGGCGGGCGTGAATACGGCAACGGGATACCACAACAGCCAGGCCTCGTCCCTTCGCTACGACATTATTCGCGGAGCCAGCAACTACACCGTAGGCGATACCCTCCGCCTCGCGAACTCCCGCCTGTCGAACGGCTTGACGTTCGACGTGGAGGACTCGCTCACCCCTCAGGGGGCGACCCTTCACAGGGTTGGCGGATCAACGGCCAATGGGACCCTGAACGGCAGGCCCTTGAACACGGCAGGAACCCCTGAACGAGGGGCCGATGCTGAGGTCAACGGCATCAACGCTAGTTACACCGTCACCATCGATGCCGTGGTGAGCGATTTCACCGCAACGCGCAACAAGGCCCCCAACGCCCAGGGGGCGGGCACCGTCCGCGTCGGCGGCGCCCCGGGCGCCGGGACCGACTTCACCACGACGGACGGAACCGTCAGCTTCGAGATCGTGCGGGGGACCAACCCGTTTGTTGCAGTAGACAACTTCACATTCGACACCCAGTTCAACTACGTCGAGTACCGAGCATCGCTCGCGGCGCCTGGCGCTGCGGGGAGAACGCCGTGCAACTGGAGTGGGGCTGTCGCCGTTACAGCGTGTCAGTGACGCGCAAGCGCTTGGGCTGCGCCCAGGCCCTGCAACGAGTCGGAAAGGACCACCGTTGGCACACGAATTGGTGTTCCTCACCCTCTGTTCCCTGAGCGCCGCTCTTGGGGGGGGAGTGCGCCGGCCCCCCTTCGCCGCGTGGACGTCGGCGCGACGAAGTTCGGACTGTGGCGAGTCGACGCGGCGCTGCTCCTGCGCCTCGTCTCCTCGGCCCCCCGAAGCCGGCCGACGGTCTTCTTCCTCCATGCCGAAGGCTCGGCGCACGGCATGTTTCCCAGGACGCCAGACAGCAAGGACAACTGGCGTCCCGTGCGGGCCTTCGTCACAGGAGGAAGCTCGCAGCCGGGGCCTTTTGGGCGGCGAGCCACCTGTCTGGTTTTCGAGCGCGAGCCGGTCAAGCAGCGAGTCAACTTCTTCACCATGAGCGACTTCGTCATCCCATGGGACGAGCGGGTGAGCCGCGAGCGGCTCTACATCGCACTGCTGTGCAACGACCGGTCCTTCGAGCTTGACCCCAAGACGCTTGCGCGACCCGACACATTCGGCCGGCACGTTTTCCTGCCCATGCGGCCCGGCCCGCTCCGGCTCCAGGACGCCATCTTCGTGCACGCCGACCGCGCGGCCACGGTCTTCATCGGCAATTTGCGAGTGCAGATCCACCCAAACTTCAGCGATGTCCGGTCCAGCAGCGAGTTCGAACAAGGTCCCAAGCAAGCCACCGAGCCGATGAAAGCGGCGCTATGCATACGCAACTTCCTAACGCGCCCGGTACCGTCCGCCGAGCACATCCTCCACCACGACGGGGTCCTGATCTCCGCCTTTGGCATGGCGAAGACAGCCGTCCGCAAGGGAGAGCAGACCGAACTCCGCCTCGCCTTTGGACTTGACGCGCTGCGGCAGCCCGACGTCGTTCGGCTCACCGTCCCGTCCGGAAGCTTCCACCGGGACGGGCGCCGCGTCCTCTATCAGGCGGCCCAGACAGGCAAGCACACGATCGGGATCGAGGTGATCTCTGGCACGCACTGGAACGGCAGGACAGACTACGCCGAGCGCGCGACAGCCGAGATCAGGGTCGTCGGCGAGGAGTGAGGGGCCAAGCCGGTGCCCCGCTCTGCGGCTACGAACTTGTGATCGACTGACACGCAGCCCCAGGCGATGGACTAGCCTGGGGCTATCTTCTCGCCGAGTGGGTCCACGTGCCAAGGCAACGGCATAGGAAGTCTGTGGATGGCACCCGTCCCCCGCCGAGAGAATCGGCTTCGGCACCTCCGCGCGGTACTCGCGCTCGTCCTGGCCCCGCTGCTCGCCCAGGCCGGCCAGCACGCTGCCCCGAAGCGCGTGTCCGTTTCGTTCCCCCGCGACGGCGACGTGGTGCGCGGGGGCATGTGCCGGTGTTCGGCACGGCGTGGTGTGAGGGGTTCAGGATCTTCCGCGTCGAGCTCGGCCAGGGTCGGGCGCCCAAGCAGTGGCACGTGCTGCGGGCATCGAAGAAGCCCGAACGCAACGACCCCTGGGCCACGGGGAAGGCGAAATGGGACCCCGACCGCGGGATGAAAGGCAACCTCGCCAACTGGGACACCGGGCTGACCTCCTACCGCTACGGCGGCCAGCGCAAGAACCTCATCGGCGTGTTCACCCTCCGGCTCGCGGTCGAGATCGTCGTGGGCGACGCCCCGCGGGCCACGGTCACCGCCGGGCTCGACGGCGCCTTCCAGATCGCCTCGCTGCCCCTGAGCCAAGGCGAGAACGCGGTCCGCGCGCGGGCCATCGACGGCGCGGGCAACGCCAGCCCCCTGTCGGCGGCCGTGAAGGTCGTCCACGCGCCTCGCCCGCCCAGGGCCGTGCGCAGCGTCGCCATCCTCGGCAAGCTCGAGGCGGGCCGCGGCGACCGCTTCCTCGTCAAGCTCGTCGGCGACGATGCCAGCCCCGAGGCCGACGCGGCCCGGGCCCACATCGCCAGCGAGACGAGCCCCGAGCCCGTCGAGCTCGAGCTCATCGAGACGGGCCCGACCACAGGCATCTACGTCGCCCCCTTCACGGTGGGCGCCGAGAGCGACGCGGCGCAGACCATGGTCGGCGCACGCCGCCATGGCGAGGCCATCGCGGCCGCCGCGGCTCAGGACGGCGGCAAACGCGCGACCGTCCGCTACATCGACCGTCTCCCCCCGTCGCCGCCCGCCGTGACCTCATCCACCCACCCGAGCGCGTGCCAGAACGCCTTCGAGGGCACAGGAGCCGAGGCGCTCGGCGAATGGGCCAACCTCGACGGCGAGTACGGCGCCACCGTACAGCAGGCCGTCGAGGACGGCCGCGGCCACCTGATGCTCGTCAAGCCCAGGCGCTGGGGCCACCTCGGCGCCGTGGCCCGCCACACGCCCTACTCGGCCGCACGCTGCCCCCTCATCACCTTCGACTACCTCATCAACCACGACGTGAAGATGGACGTGCTGGTGCAGCACCGCGGCTGGAAGCTGCTGCCCCTCAGTGACGACCAACAGCGCGAGAGCCGAGGCTTCGGGCGCAGGCCCCTCGCCCGGTTCCGCGACATCCAGGCCGACGGCCGCTGGCATTCGACCGCGCTCCATCTCGGCGCGGCGCTGACCGCCACGAGCCCGGACGACCCCGAGCTGCGGGTCGAGGAGATACGCTTCGTCAACTGGGACATCTCGGCCTACCGCCGCCTCAGCTTCGGCCGCACGGGCACGCGCGGCTCGTTCTACTGCATCGACAACTTCCGCATCCTGGGCTACGGCGGGCCGAAGGCGTCGTTCACCTGGTCGTCGGAGGACGAGAATGGCGTCGCGGGGTATAGCTGTGTGTTCGACCGCGAGCCGGATACCATCCCGCCGGAGACGTCGATGGGGATGGTGACCGAGAAGAGCCTCGACGGGCTCGACGAGGGCAGGTGGTATCTCCACGTGCGGGCGGTGGACACGCCGGGGAACTGGGGGCCGGCGAATCACCACATGATCTTCGTCGACGCCGCGCCGCCTACGGCCGAGCCGCTGGGGCCGGTCGGCGAGGCCCCCTCGGATGCGCCCATCCGTATCCGCCTCACCATCACGGTCACGGCCGTGGGCGGCAGGCAGCGGCGCTACGTCAAGCCGTTCCGTCTCGACACCACCGTGCCCAGGGTCACCGCGAAGCTCGTGCCCGAGAAGCCCGGGCCCGACGGCGTGTACGCCAAGCCGCCTGCCGTCGTCCTCTCCCACGACGACTACGCGCTCATCGAGGGGGGCCTGACGTGCACGGGCTACGCCAGCGACGACTGCACGGGCCCGCCGCTCTACCGTCAGGACACGACGGCCCTCGGCGCCCACGATCCGCCGGCCAGCATGAGGCCCAAGGTCAAGAGCGTCCGCTGGACGGGCCGGCTCCGCCCCCCGGCGACCGGCCTCTACACGGTGCGGCTCGGCTTCGCCGAGGGCCGCTCCGTCCAGCTCCGCGTCAACGATGAGCTCGTCCTCGACAGCGCCAGGGCCGAGAAGGAGGGCCGGGAGGTCGAGACGGAGCTCCTGCTCGCCCGCAAGATGCACGTCCTCGACGTGCGCTGGCTCAAGGCGGGCGGCGAGAAGCCCGACGTGAAGCTGAGCTGGCAGCGCGAGACGGCACAGCGCTACGAAGACGTGCGGCCCGAGCAGCTCTTCGCCCTGAAAGGCCTGGCCACGATCCGCTACCATTGGGACGATAACGAGGACACCGAGTACTCGCGCCCTCTGACCGCGCCGCCTGGCCGCTGCCTGCGACGCGAAGGGACAGCCCCGGGATGCACAGGCCCACGTGGCGAACGCCCTGGCTCTCATCGAGGCACACCCGGCGGACGACGGCTTGCGCGGCGCCGTTGCCGACAGCCTGACCCGTGTCGGACGCTACGACCAGGCGCTCGCGGTGTCGGAGGCCCGCCTGCGCCGGGACCCGTTCGGGGGCGCCGCCGGCCACCTGCGCGGCCTGGGCGAGCGGTTCGCGAAGAGCAAGAACGTCGACCGCGCCATCCACTGCTACCGACTCGCCTCGTTCGCCTGCGAACGGGGCCGGACACCCGGGGCCCCCGTAGACTGCCAGGGCAAGCTCGCCGAGCTGCTGATCCGCCAGGGCAAGCTGGACGAGGCCGAGCGGTTCGCGAAGCTCCACTTCATCGCCTCCGATCCCCGCAACATGCAGAGGGCGATGGACCTCGTCGCCAAGGCACTCAAGGCGAAGGACATCGACATCAACCGTCGCGTCCGCGCGTTCCTCGAGTTCCAGCGCTACGGCGCGACGGGGCAGGACGGCGCGGCCGGGACCGACGACGACCTCGAGGACGTGCTGGCCCAGGTGCAGCCGCCCGAGCCGCC
>CBFDBL010000070.1:0-14697 GCA_965603035.1 uncultured bacterium | reverse complement strand
GGCTGGGGCACCTGAAGCCGTTGGTCGGGTGGTACCAGCCCTGGACGGCCGGGGGCTGCGGCGGCTGCGGGGGCGGCGGCGGGTCGGGGGTGCGGTACGAGGTGTAGGTGCTCGGGTAGACCGTCGTGGTGGCGGGGTAGCTGGTCGTGTAGGTCGGATAGGTGTAGCCGTAGGAGTAGACGGCGGGGTAGGTCGGGGCGGAGTAGTAGCTGCTGTAGCTCGGGACGTAGGAGTAGCTGCGGTAGCTCGGCCAGCAGGAGAGGCCGACGGACCAGCCGCGGCTGCGGTAGCCGATCCCGATGTACGACGAGCGATAGCTCGGCCAGCACCGGAAGCCGAAGCTCACGTGGCTGCGGTGGGAGGGGCGATGGTGGTAGGACGGCCGGCCGCCCCGCGCCTCGGCCGAGCCGGCGGCCAGCGCAACGAACGCCGCGAACAACCCGATCACAATCCAACGCTTCATGGCAACAACTCCTTCTCGCGACCTGTCGGCCGCGTCCATCCGTCGCCTCCTATTGTGACTCGTCCGGCGTCGGGGATCAAGCGAGAAACCGCTTGACAGGCGCCCGCGCCCGACGCGGCCCCTCGACCTGCGGCTCCGCCTCCTCGTCGGCCTGGTGCTCGATCGCCTCGGCGGCGACCCGCGCAAGGCCCCCGACGCCGAGGGCGCCGCGCCCAGACGCCACCAGGGCACCGCCGAGCGCCACGGCGTCGTCGTGCTCGAGCCGCACGGCCGCGGCAACACCAGCTACCGCTCGCCCGTCTTCCGCTGGGACTCCCCTCCCCTGGACCTCGACGTAGACGTCAGCGGCGTCGCCGAGCTCCAGCTCGAGGTCGGCAACGAGGTTACGTGGCACAACGCCGCCTCGAGCGTCAACTGGGCCGACCTCCGTCTCGAGCGGTGACGCCCCTCTCCGGCCCCACTCCGGGCTCGCGGCGCGCCCGCGTCGAGCTCGACGCCGGGGCGGAAGCCCGGAATCGGCGATCTGGGGCCTCCGGCGGCCCTGGGAGCGGCCGGCAGGGCCACGGCCGAAGTTCAGTGTAGCACGGCACTTCCAGCGATCGGCGACGGCCCTGCGCCTGTCACAGGTATCCCCGGTCGCGCAAGGTGGGCAACGTGGCGAGAACGGGCTCTGAGAGGCTCCGCGTGGAGAGACCGTAAGGCGTTGCTGGATATATACTTGCGGCCCTTTCCCGCGCGGGCGAGGCCGCGGTTCTCTCGGAAGGTACTTGACAGGTGATACATAGGCGGATATATGTATATGGGGGAAGTGCTGGCTGTAGGCATGCGAGGCGAGGTGGAAGGGAGCCCGACCCATGGCCGAGGACGACGCAGGGCGCCGCGACCCCCTGACTGGCGTGCTGAAGCACGAGGCGTTCCTCGACGCCTTCACACGGCGCGTCGGGGACGCCGAGGAGGAACAGGGGAGTCTGTCGCTGGCGGTGGCGGATCTCGACTGGTTTGCGCGGGTGAACGCCGAGCAGGGGCGCGCGGTGGGCGACGCGGCGCTCAAGGCGATGACTCGGCACCTGGCCCGGGCCGTGGCGGGGTCGGGGTCGGTCTACCGCTACGGCGGCGACGAGTTCCTCGTGCTGCTGCCGCGGATGGAGAAGGAGCCGGCCTTCCTGGCGCTCGAGCAGGCGCGGGCGAGCTTCGGCGGCGAGCACGCTCTCGAGGCCGACGGGACGACGGCCACGGTCCGGCTGGCGTTCAGCGTCGGCATCGCCACGTATCCCGACGACGGGAGGCGGCTCCAGGGCCTGCTGCGCAAGGCGAGCGACGCGGTCTACCGGGCGAAGGCCCGCGGCGGCAACACGGTGTGCCTGGCCCGCGAGGAGCGGATGGTCACGAAGACGAGCCACTACACCCAGGGTCAGCTCGAGCGTCTCTCGGCGCTCGCGAAGCGCGAGGGCGTCGGCGAGGCCGTCCTGCTGCGCGAGGCGCTCGACGACCTGCTGCGCAAGTACTCGCTGTAGTCGGAGCAACGCCATGGCCGTCCACCACACGCTGCTCGTCCTGAGCGAGCTCGACGCCCGCGGCCGCGCCGTGGCCGAGCGGGCCCTGGCGAGGTGCTGACGTGAACCCCAACGAGATCCGCTATCGGCTGATCGCCGCGCTGCTCCAGGCCGAGGGGCCGCTGACCGCTGGCGAGCTGGCGAAGGCGGGCAATGTCCCGAAGAGCAAGCTCGGGCCGGTGCTGAGGAAGCTGGTGGCCGAGGGCGCCGTCGTCGAGGGTGCGCTGGTCGCAGGGAAGCCGACGCCGCAGTATTGCTGGGGCGCGCGGTGGGCGGCGAAGGTCGAGCGCGAGGCGAAGACGAAGCAGCAGCAGCTCGGGGCCGTCGTCGCGCCCGCCGAGCGCGAAGGCCCCCGACATCTGCCCATCGACAGCCAGGCGATGCTCGACTTCAACCGCTTCGTCACCCGCGACTACGCGCCGCCGGCCGACAAGCGCATCCTCGTCGTCTTCCAGTGCTCGGTGCGCCGGCCCTTCTCGACCTCGCCCTCCCACGGCTCCATGCGGCGGGCGGTCTACGCCGCCACGGGCTTCTGGCCGCGCAAGGAGTTCGACCAGTGCCCCGTCCACGTCGTCGTGCTCGCCAGCACCCTCGGCCCGGTGCCCTACGAGCTCGAGGACGTCTTCCCCGCCAACGTCGGCGGCGGGGGCGTCAAGCACTTCAGCGACGAGCACTACGCGCACGTGCGTCCTATCCTCGCCGAGCGCATGGCCGCCTACATCACGGCCCATCGAGCGAGCTACGACCACGTCGCGACGTTCACCGACGGCCGCTACGGCGAGGTCATGGCCCTCGCGGGCGAGATCGCCGGGGTCGCGTTCCCCATCTTCCCCGCCGAGGGCGGCGCGCGCGTCCTCGACCTCGACGGCTCGAGGCCGCGGACCTACTGGCAGAAGTTCTGGATCCAGCTCGCCCTCCAGCTCATCGCGTGGCTCGCCCCCGACCAGCAGGCCGCGGCGCACAAGCGCCTGCGGAAGCTGAAGGTGCGATACAAGGAGTAGGCGCCCTCCTCATGCGCTCGTCCCTCCGCTCCGCGGGGGGACGCGGAGGCTGCCGCTCTGCGGCACGGATCGGCGGTGGTGGCTCTCATGCGAGCCGCGGAGCGGCGGGGGCCTCGTCCCCCCGCGGAGCGGAGGGACGAGCGGGTGGGAGCGGGGCTCGTCCCCGTGGTCCCGCGCGGGGACGCGATCTTCGACGCTCCGCGTCGTCGGGGCGTCACGCGGATAGGAGAGGACGCGGGAGCATCCCAGATCCCGTCCCCGCGCAGGAGCACGGGGACGAGGGTCAGTTCTTCATGCGCTCGTCCCTCCGCTCCGCGGGGGGACGCTGGCGCTGCCGCTCTGCGGCACGAGTCGGAGGCCCGCTCCCACCCGCGCCGCGGAGCGGCGGGGGCCTGGTGCGCCCCCTTCGGGGACGAGGGTCGGTTTCTCGAGGGTCGCTGGATGAGAATCGGTCTGACGACGGCGCGGCGGCTCGCCATCCAGTCGCAGGGGCTCGATGGGCGGCGGCTGCCGAAGGGCAAGGAAGGGGCCGCACAGGCCGTCGAGCGGCTCGGCTACGTGCAGGTCGACACGATCGCCGTCGTCGAGCGCGCCCATCACCACACCCTCTGGGCACGGTGCCCCGACTACACGCCGCGGATGCTCCACGAGCTCCAGGCCGAGGACCGCCGCGTCTTCGAGTACTGGGCCAACGCCGCGTCCTACGTGCCGATGGCCGACTACCGCTACTACGTGCCGCGGATGCGCGCCGCGGCGAAGCGACACAGCGCCTGGTACCTGAGCGACGAGGGCCGCAAGCTTCGCGATGACGTGCTCGAGCGCATCCGCGCAGAAGGCCCGCTCGGCTCCGCCGACTTCAAGGCGCCCGAGGGCCGCAAGCGCGGCTCGTGGTGGGACTGGAAGCCGGCGAAGCAGGCCCTCGAGTGGCTCTTCGACGTGGGCGAGCTGATGGTCACCGAGCGGCGCCACTTCCACCGCATCTACGACCTCACCGAGCGGGTGCTCCCATCCGACGTCGAGACCGCGCCGCCGCCGCCCGACGAGATCGCGCGCTTCCTCGTCCGCCGCGTGCTCGGCACGTGGGGCATCGTGCCGGCCAAGGAGGTCCGCTGGGGCTGGCGCCGCGGCGGCGCCGATGCCGCGCTCGCGGAGCTGCTCGACACGGGCGAGGCCGCGCGTCTCCGCATCCGCGGCTTCGACGAGGACTGGTTTGCTCTCTCGGCGAGACTCGAGTCGGTGCCCAGGCGCTCGCGCGCGAAGCCGCGGCTGCACATCCTGTCGCCCTTCGACAGCATGGTCATCCGGCGGCGGCACCTGGCGAGGCTCTTCGGCTTCCACTGCAAGCTCGAGTGCTACACGCCCGCGGCGAAGCGGCGTTGGGGCTATTTCTGCCTGCCCATCCTCTGGGGCGAGACCTTTGTCGGCCGGCTCGACGCCAAGGCCGACCGCAAGGCGAAGCGCCTGATCGTCCGCAAGCTCATCTTCGAGCCTGACTTCGCCGACCTCGACGGCGCGCTCGCGCCGCTCGCCGCGAAGCTGAGCGCCTTCGCCATCTTCAACGGCTGCAACGCCCTCGCGATCGAGGAGACCGACCCGAGGAGGGCCAAGGCATCGCTGACCCGGGAGCTGCGCCATGTCGCTGACGGATGAGCTGCGGGCGCACGCGCGGGCGCGCGGCGTGGCGAGGACCCATCCTGAGCGCTCGTCCCTCCGCTCCGCGGGGGGACGAGGCCCCCGCCGCTCCGCGGCTCGAACGGGGGCAGGGTGGCGGCACGTGCCGCAGAGCGGCAGTTCTCGCGTCCCCCCGCGGAGCGGAGGGACGAGCAAGTCCCCCCGCGGAGCGGAGGGACGAGCAGGAAGAGAAGAAGAGAAGACATCGAGGACGAGGACGATGAGGAAAGGGGGCGCGGAGCCCGCGGCAGTGTATGTGGGCACGTCGGGTTGGTACTACGACCACTGGGAGGGGGTGCTCTATCCGCACGGGCTGGCCAAGCGCAAGCGGTTCGGGATCTACGTCCGCCGCTACAACTGCGTGGAGCTCAACGTCACGTACTACCGCACGCCGAACGAGGCGACCTTCGAGGGCTGGTATCGCAAGGCGCCGCCAGGCTTCGTCTACGTGGCGAAGGCCAGCGGCGAGATCACCCACAAGCGCAAGCTGCGGCACGCGGGCGGCTCGCTCCAGATCTTCCTCGACGCCTGCGCGCCGCTGCGCGAGAAGCTCGCCGGCGTGCTCTTCCAGCTCCCGCCCTCGCTGCACAGGGACATCCCGCTGCTCGAGGCCTTCCTCGCGATGCTGCCGCCCGACGGCCGGTTCGCCTTCGAGTTCCGCCACCGCTCGTGGGAGTGCGACGCGGTGTTCGACGTGCTCGGGCGAGCGGGCGCGACGCACGTGGTGGTGAGCCGCGTGCGGTATCCCTGGGCCGAGGTGCACACGGCGCCCGTCGCCTACTACCGGCTCCACGGCCCCGACAAGCTCTGCGGCTCGCCCTACGGCGAGGCGTGGCTGGCCGGGCTGGCCGAGAAGCTCGCGGCGTTGGCCGAGGGGGGCACGACGAGCTTTACCTTCTTCAACAACGACATCGACGGCCACGCCGTCCGCAACGCCGACACCCTCGTCCACCACCTCGCCTGCCTCGGTGTCCCGGTCTGGCAGCCGCCCCAGCAGGAGGGATCGTGATGGTCGCGACTCAGCAGGTGGTGCCGATGCACCAGTTCGCGCAGGCGATGCTGGAGGCCGACAGCGACTTCGCCGCTCGCGTGCAGCGCTTCGCGGACCGCTTCGGCGCGGTGGACGCCAACGGCCTGGCCGTGCTCGCACAGGCCATCTACTGCTGTTGGGGCAACGCCGAGTACCGCGACAACTTCATCGGCGTGTGCGGCGCCATCGGCGCCGGGCGCCCGACCTCGTTCTACTACCACTGCCAGATCGCGCCCGCGCGCTGGGCGGAGCTCCATGGCTACGTCGTCGGCGTCCAGCGATGGCTTGGGGTGAACCTGCCGCTGCCGCCGGCGATCGACGCCGCGCGGGTCGAGCGTGCGGCGGAGTGGCTCGACGGCCGGGGACCGGCGCGGGGCCCGCTGGCGGTCCTGTTCCTCGAGCGCCATATCGGGGCGCTCGGCGAGGTGAGCTTCGCGCGGCTCGGGGGCGAGGCGCAGCCGGGCGAGGGGGTCTATGCCGACTTCTCGGGCTGGTACCGCCGGCCCGACGGCACGCGCTACGCGAGCGGCGATCGCGCGGCGTTCCGCGACGACTGCACGCGCCGCATCCGGGGCGCCCTGCGCGACGCCCCGGCCGACGCCGAGGCGCTCATCGAGGGCATCCTGAAGGACAGCCCGCCCCCCTGCGTCCACCGCTACACCCGCTACCTCGACATCCAGCTCGCGAGCGTCGGAGCCCTGACGTGGCGCGGCAACCTGCCGCCGAACGCGGTGCCGCTCGCCGGCTGGCAGGCCTTCCTGGAGGCGGCTCGCGCCGGCTGGGAGAGCTGGCTCGCGGGCGCCCCGCCGCCCGACGATCTCGCCGCCGCGGCGCACCGGGCGCTCGGGATGCCGACCGAGCGCAAGCGGGCGATCGTCCGCGGCTTCCTCGCCGCCGACCGTCTCGGCGGGCCGTCGTTCGACTGGCTCCAGGAGCGGGCGCGGGCCGGCGGCTACAGGGCGCGTGCGGCCTTTGCGGGTTGACGCCGCCGCCGATTCGCGTACCCTGCTGGAAGCGTGAGCCTTGCGGCGCGCGTGCACGCCGGGCCGCGCGGAGCGACACTCACCGTGAGGAAAGGAGCCGAGATGAGCGTGTCGCAGCGTTCGAGGATGGTCGTGGGCCTGGCTCTGGTGGCTGCGTGGGCGGTGCTCGCCGCCTCGCCGGCCGTCGCCGACGTGCGGCTGCCGAAGGTGCTCGGGAGCCACATGGTGCTCCAGCGCGAGATGGAGGTGCCGGTGTGGGGCTGGGCCGAGCCGGGCGAGGCGATCACGGTGAGCCTCGGCGGCAACGTGGCGAAGGCCACGGCCGACGGCCAGGGCGACTGGATGGTCAAGCTGCCCGCGATGAAGGCCGGCGGGCCCCACACGATGACGGTGAAGGGCAGGAACGCGATCACCCTCATCGACATCCTGGTCGGCGAGGTGTGGGTCGGCTCGGGGCAGTCGAACATGGAGATGTCGGTGCGCGGCTCGGCGAAGGGCGCGCAGGAGTGCGCCGCGGCCAAGTATGCGAACATCCGTCTCTTCCACGTGCCCAAGCGGCCGTCGGGCCGGCCCGAGACCGATGTCAACGCGGCCTGGCGACCCTGCCAGCCGAACACGGTGCCTGGCTTCTCGGCGGTCCTCTACTTCTTCGGCCGCGAGCTGCACAACGAGCTCCGCATCCCGATCGGCCTGATCGCCACGTCGTGGGGCGGCACCCGCATCGAGCCGTGGACCCCGCCCGAGGGCTTCCTGGCCGTGCCCAAGCTCGCAGGCATTGCGAAGCAGGTCGGACAGGCCAACGGCAACTACCGCAAGCAGGTGGCCGCGACCCTCGACGGCCTCGAGGCCTGGATCCCCAAGGCCCGCCAGGCCCTCGCCGCCAACAAGCCCGTCCCCACGGCCCCGCCTGTCCCCAGGCATCCGCTCAACAGCCACGGCGCGCCCACGGGCCTCTACAACGGCATGGTCCATCCCATCGTGCCCTTCGCCATCCGCGGCGCCATCTGGTACCAGGGCGAGAGCAACCGCGGCGACGGCATGATGTACCTCGAGAAAATGAAGGCCCTCATCGCCGGCTGGCGGACCGTGTGGAAACAGGGTGACCTCGCCTTCTACTATGTCCAGCTCGCCCCCTACACCTACCGCGGCAGCGTCACGGCCCTGCCCGAGATCTGGGAGGCCCAGACCGCCGCCCTCGCCATCCCCCACACCGGCATGGCCGTCATCACCGACATCGCTACAGTCAAGAACATCCATCCGCCGAACAAGCAGGACGTCGGCAAGCGCCTCGCCCTCTGGGCGCTCGCCAAGGACTACGGCAAGCAGGTGGTCTACTCCGGCCCGCTCTACAAGGCGCTCAAGATCGAGGGCGGCAAGGCCATCGTCAGCTTCGACCACGTCGGCGGCGGCCTCGTCGCGCGCGACGGCAAGCCGCTCAGCCACTTCCAGATCGCCGGCGCGGACAAGAAGTTCGCCGATGCCCAGGCCGCGATCGAGGGCGACACCGTCGTCGTCTCGAGCCCCGACGTCGCCGCGCCGGTCGCCGTGCGCTTCGGCTGGCACCAGCTCGCCGAGCCGAACCTGGCGAACAAGGAGGCCCTCCCCGCCAGCCCGTTCCGCACCGACAAGTGGTGAGGGGCAGCGGGGCCGGCTCCCCGAGGAGGGCGAGCCAATGAGGAACCCGCGCGGGACAGCCTGGCTTGTGGTGCTCTGCGGGGCGTTCGCCTCGTGCCCGTCGCTGGGCGGCGCCCTCCCGCCGGGTGTGCCGGTGAAGCCTGGCGGCGTGCCAAAGGAGGCATGGGAGCACTACCGGCGCCTCCACGCCGGCGACTACGACGAGCGGCGGCGCGCGGCCATCCTCCTGGCTGAGATGGGCGAACAGGCCGCGCCCCTCGTGCCTCTGCTAATACGGGACCTCGCCGGCTCCGCCGCCCGCGGTCACCGCCTTCCGCCCGGCTATTACTCGGTGCAGGATGCGGCGTCCACGGTTCTCGCCGGCATCGGGGAACCCGCCGTCCGGCCCCTCGTCGCGGTGCTGAGGGACGTGGGGCTGGAGACCGCCGCGTTACGGGTCCTCGCTCGGATCGGCGAGCCGTCGGTGAAGCCGCTCTGCGCGGCCCTCCCGAGCCTTCGAGGCCGGGTGCGGGCCGAGGCCGTCCGCACCCTCGGCGTCATCGGCCACGCCGCCGCCACCGACGCGCTGATCCAGGCGCTCCGGGCTGACGAGTACGAGACCCGCTCCCAGGCCGCCATCGCCCTGGGCAAGATCGAGGCCGAGAAGGCGGTCGGGCCGCTGATCGCCGCCCTCACCGACGAGGATTGCCAGGTCCGCCACCATGTGGTCGTCGCCCTGGGCCAGATCGGCGATCCCCGCGCCGTCGTGCCGTTGCTCGAGCAGACGCACCCGGGGAGGTCCGAGATCGTGACCGCGCTCGTGGCCATCGGGCGTCCCGCGGCGGAGCCGTTGCTCGCGGCCCTCGACAACGAGCGCTTCCGCTACTACGCCGCAAAGGCGCTTGCACGCTTCCGCGAGCCGCCGGTGGAGGGCCTCATCCGCAAGCTGCGCGCCGAGGACTCCCGCGTGCGGCGGACCGTGGCCGAGCTGCTCGGGAAGGCTCACGACCCGCGCGGCGTCCCTGCGCTCACTGCCGCTTTGGGCGACACGGATGACCGGACCGCCGCCACGGCGGCCCTGGCGCTGGGCGAGATCGGCGATCGGCGCGCCATCGGGCCGCTCCGCTCCGCGGTGAAGGGCGAGCGTCGCGCCGTGCGAGCATGCGCCGCGATGGCCTTGGGCCAGATCGGGGACCGCGGTTCCGTCGAGCTCCTGCTGGCCGCGCTGGCGGACGAGAAGTGCCCGATCCGCCCCTATGCCGCGAGGGCGCTGGGGCGGATCGGCGACAAGCGCGCGGTCGAGCCGCTCCTCGCGGCCCTGGGCGAGCCAGGGCAGTTGCGGCGGGAGGCAGTGGACGCGCTCGGCCGCCTCAATGATGCCCGCGCCATCAAGCCGCTGGTGGCCTTCCTCGGCGACTCGACCAACGATGCCGGCGACGCCGCCGTCACCGCGCTCATCCCCTTCCGCCAGGCGGCCGTCGAGCCGCTGATCGCGGCCCTCGCCGATCGTGAGCCGCTCGCCCGCGCCAATGCCTGCAAAGCCCTGGGCGAGATCGGCGACTATCGCGCCGTCGAGCCGCTCATCCCCATGCTCGGCGAGCAAGGGCCACGGACCAAGCAGGTCCGCCGCGCCGCGCTCGAGGCCCTCCGGCGCATCACCACGCAGACCTTCGACGCCGACCCTGCCAGGTGGCGCGAGTGGTGGGCGCAGAACAAAGGGCAGTTCCTGAAGCGCAAGTGACGCGGCGCCAAAGTCCGGACCGCGCCGCTGCTGGGAGCGGGAGGCGAATGGCGGAGCGCCGAGGACGGACACGCAAGAAGAGGAAGCGGGACGGCCTGGGTGCGCTCTTCGAGCCGTACGTCTGGGCCTGGTTCGAGAAGACGTTCGGCGAGGCGAGCCCGCCGCAGGTGGCGGCGTGGCCGCGGATCGCCGAGGGGCAGAACACCCTCATCTTCTCGCCCACGGGCTCGGGCAAGACCCTCGCCGCCTTTCTGTGGTGCATGAACGAGCTGTATCGGATGGGCCGCGAGGGCACGCTCGATGATGCGATCCACGTGCTCTACGTCTCGCCGCTCAAGGCCCTCAACAACGATATCCAGAAGAACCTCGTCGAGCCGCTGGCCGGGATCGCGAAGGCGGCGAAGCGCGCGCGGGTCGACGCGCCCGAGGTGCGATCGACCGTGCGCACCGGCGACACGACGGCACAGGAACGCGCCGCCATGGCCCGCAAGCCGCCCCACATCTTCATCACCACGCCCGAGTCGCTCTTCATCATCCTTTCGACGCAGAAGTTCCGCCACGCCTTCCGCAAGGTGCGCTACGTGATCGTGGACGAGATCCACGCGATGTCGGACAACAAGCGCGGCGTCCACCTCTCGCTGTCGCTCGAGCGGCTCGCCTACTGGGTCGGCCACGACTTCGTGCGCATCGGCTGCTCGGCGACGCAGAAGCCGCTCGACGAGATCGCGCGCTTCCTGGTCGGCATCGGCGACGACGGCGAGCCGCGGCCCTGCGCGATCGTGGACACGGGGATGCGCAAGCGCCTCAACGTCCAGGTCGTCACCCCCGTGGACAACCTGCTCGAGGCGCACTTCGACGCCATCTGGGGCTCGGCCTACGCCCGACTCATCGACCTCATCGCCGACCACGACACCACCCTGGTCTTCACCCAGAGCCGCCACAAGACCGAGCGGACGGCGCTGCGGCTCAACGAGCTGTCGGTCGAGGCCCCCGTGAGGGTCGGCGCGCACCACGGCTCGATGTCGAAGGAGGTCCGCCTCGAGATGGAGGACCGCCTGAAGGCGGGCAAGCTCGACGCCCTGGTCGCCACCTCGTCGCTCGAGCTGGGCATCGACGTGGGCAGCATCGACCTGGTGTGCCAGATCGAGTCGCCGAAGTCGGTCTCGCGCGGGATGCAGCGCATCGGCCGCGCGGGGCACCTGCTCGGCGCGACGAGCGAGGGCCGCCTGCTGGTGACCGACCGCGACGACCTGGTCGAGTCGGCGGTGCTCGTCAAGGCGATCCTCGACGGCGAGCTCGACACGACCCGCGTGCCCGAGAACTGCCTCGACGTGCTCGCACAGCACATCGTCGGCGCCGTCGCGGCCGACGACTGGGACGCCGACGAGCTATTCGGGATGGTTCGGCGCTCGTGGTGCTTCCGGCGTCTCGATCGGAGGGACTACGACCGCGTGCTCGAGATGCTGTGCGGCTACTACCCCTTCGCGATGGAGCGTGAGCCGTTCCCGAAGATCGCGTGGGACCAGGTGAACAACGTGCTGTCGCCCGAGCGTGCGGCGCGGATGATCGCGTTCCGTGCGAGCGGCACGATCCCCGACGTGGCCGACTACGACGTGTGGCTCGACGCCAAGAGCACGAAGGTGGGCCAGCTCGACGAGGGGTTCGTCGAGGACCTCAGGACCGGCGACATCTTCATCCTGGGCAGCACGGCCTGGCGCGTGCTCGGCATCCGCCGCAACCGCGTGCACGTCGAGGACGTCTACGGCCTGGCACCGACCATCCCGCACTGGGGCGCGGCACGCGACTCGCGGACGGCCGACCTCGGCCGGCTCGTCGGCCGCTTTCGCCGCACCCTGGCCGAGCGCATGGCCGACGGCGAGAACCCCATCCCCTGGCTCCGCCGCAAGCTGCGCGTGGACCCCAACGGCGCGCGCAGCATCTACGAGTACTTCCGCGAGCAGCGCGCCGTCGCCGCCGACGTGCCCTCCGACCGACTCGTGCTCGTCGAGCAGTTCCGCAACGAGCTCGGCCAGCAGCAGATCGTCATCCACTCGTCGTTCGGCATCCGCGTCAACGACACCTGGGCCATGGCGCTCTGCCGCGCCATCGACGACGAGCACGGCTTCCGACCCACGGACGCGACGGTGGACGACGGCATCCTGCTCACGGTGCCGCCGGGCCGCACGCTCGACGCCGAGCGCCTGCTCGGGCTCGTGACGCCCGGGAACCTCGATGCGCTGCTGGCCCGCGCGGTCCGGCGCTCCGCGGTCTTCGCCTCGCGGTTCCGCCACTGCGCGGTGCGGGCGCTGCTGGTGCTGCGCGAGTACCGGGGGCGGCGGACGCCGGTGTGGCTCCAGAGCCTGCGCGCCGGGGCGCTGCTGGAGGCGTGCCGCGACTGCGACGACTTCCCGCTCGTGGTCGAGACGCTGCGCGAGTGCCTCCACGAGGCGCTCGACGCGCCGAGCCTCAAGAGCGTGCTGGCCGCCGTGGCCTCGGGCGAGATCGCGACCCGGGCCATCGAGACCGAGATCCCCTCGCCCTTCACCCACTCGCTGCTGCTGCTCGGCCAGTACGGCGAGGTCGGCTCGATCCCGACGCGCGAGCGCCGCAGCCGACTCATGCACCTCCACCGCGAGCTGCTGCGACAGATCCTCGACGAGGAGACCCTCGCGAACCTGCTCGACGAGGACGCCGTCGCACAGGTCGAGGCCGAGCTCCAGCACACCGCGCCCCGCCGACGCGCCCGCGACGCCAACGAGCTGGCACGCGTCCTCCGCGAGCTCGGCGACCTCGTCGCCGCGCCCGACGACGAGATCTCGCTGCTCGACCGCGCCGACGGCGACCCCCGAGCCCTGCTCGCCGAGCTGGTCGCCGCGCGCCGCGCCCTGTGCGTCCCCATCCCCTCCGCCGAGACCCGCGCCGAGCGCTGGATCGCGACCGAGAGCTTCGCCCTCTACCGCGCCGCCTTCGCCGCCAGGGTCCGCCGCAACGCCACCGACCGCAAGGTGCTCGACGCCCTCAAGAGGAAGGGCCCGTGCACTGAAGAGGGCCTGCGCCTCCGCGGCGACGTCGAGGCCAGTCTCGAGCGGCTCGTCGCCGCCTACCAGGTCCTCCGCTTCCCCAGCGCCATCCCAACGCGTCATCCCGAGCGAAGCGAAGCGAAGTCGAGGGATCTCTCTTCCGGCCGCTCGAAGGGCGGCCGGTCTTGCTCTGCCGCTACCCCGCCCAGCGAAGCCCGTCGGCTCGCAGACGAGCCGCCGAAGAGAGATCCCTCCGCTCGGCCTGACCGCCTCGGTCGGGATGACCGAGGGGGGAGTGCGGGCGCCGCGGTGTATGCTGCCACGGAGGGCTGGGTGCCGGCGAAGCTGCGGCGCGGGACGTTGGGGCGCGAGGAGGCGCGGCGGGAGCTCGTCGCGCGGTTCCTCCGCCGCCGCGGGCCGGTGACCCAGTACGACGTCATGGAGCGCTACGGCTTCCCCGAGCCCTTCGTCGAGGACGCGCTCGGGGCGCTCCACGAGGCGGGCAGCATCGCCCGCGGCGAGTACGTCCCGACCAAGGCCTTTCCCCAGTGGTGCCACAAGCCCACCCTCGAGCGCATCCACCGCCTCACCCTCCTGCGACTGCGCAAGGAGATGGAGCCGGCGACGCCCGAGGAGTTCTGCGACTTCCTGCTCCGCTGGCAGCACGTGCACCCCGAGACGCGCGTCGCGGGCCTCGACGGCCTGCGGGCGGTCATCGGTCAGCTCGAGGGCCACGAGAACTACCAGGCGCTCTTCGAGCGCGACATCTTCCCCAGCCGGATTCGGGGCTACGACCCGGCCCTGCTCGACCGGCTGTGCTACGGCGGCGAGGTCCTCTGGCGGCGGTTCGGCCACAAGGATCTCAAGCGGGGGCAGATTGGCTTCTGCCTCCGAGCCGACCAGGAGTGGCTGGTGGTCGATCCGGGGGCCGTGGGCACGGCGCAGTGGGACGGGGACATCGGCGACGCCTGCGACGCCGTCCGCGGGCTGCTGACGGAGCACGGCCCCTGCTTCTTCGACGACGTCGTCCAGGGCACGGGCCTCGAGCGGCGCATCGCCCTGCGAGCCGTCTGGCACCTGGTGTGGACGGGCGAGGCCACGACCGACAGCTACGAGTCGGTCCGCCACGCCAACGTCACCAGCGGACTCTCCGCCTGTTACGACCTGAGCACCAGGCTGGGGCCCGAGCCGACGGACCACGACGCCATCGCCCGGCGCATGCTCGGCTCCCGCAAGCTCGACCCGACCCTCGGCCGCTGGGCGCCGACCGAGCGGCTCGTGCCTCCGGCGCCCGAGGCGCCGGAGGCCGCGCAGCGGGCGTGGGCGTGGGCGCGCCTGCTCCTGGCGCGATGGGGCATCGTGTGCCGCGACACGCTCAAGCGCGAGGTCAGCGCACCCTCGTGGCGTGGCCTGCGGCGCGCCCTGGCCAGGATGGAGCTGCTCGGCCAGGTGCGGCGCGGCTTCTTCGTGCAGGAGGTCGCCGGCGAGCAGTACGCCCTGCCCGAGGCCGTGGACGCCCTCCGCGATGCCAAGCTCCGCCGCCCGCGCGCCGACCGCGACGACGAGCCCATGATCCTCCTCAACGCCTGCGAGCCCGCCAATCCCTTCAGCCGACTCTTCC
>CBFDBL010000069.1:0-14817 GCA_965603035.1 uncultured bacterium | reverse complement strand
GTCGCCGCCCTCCGCGGGCCGGCGCTTGCGTTTGACTGGCGGGTGGGTTTGCGCTAGCATGCGCTATCGATGCCGCGTGTTGAGGGGTTTGACGCCGTGACGATGGACCTCAGGTCGCTCTTCGATGAGTGGCCGCACCATTCGGGCGATGAAGATCGCAACGTGCGCTGCGTGCGCGGGGAGGACGGGCGCCTGGTGATCCAGGTCCGCGCGCGCTGCGGCGTGTTCCAGTGGGAGTATGAGGGCCGGCCCGACGGGCGGCGGCCCCGGGGATTCACCTCGCTGCTCGACTACTACCGCCACCGTCTCGAGGAGGTGCGCCGCCGCGCCGACGAGGGCGCCGTCCTGCGGCTCGGGAAGGCCGAGGTCGAGGAGATGGGCGAGGAGCTGATGGACTACTACCAGCGCCGCGTCCTGTTCTTCCGCCTCGGCGAGTACGAGCGCGCGCGCCGCGACGCCGAGCACAACCTCGCGCTGATGGACATCATCCGCAACCACAGCGAGGAGCCAGAGCTGATCCTCGAGCACGAGAAGTGGCGCCCCTTCGTCACCATGGACAAGGCCCGCGCCGGGGCCATGCTGAGCTGCCAGAGCGGCGACTACCGCGAGGGCCTCCAGAAGCTCGACTTCGGCATCGACGAGATCGCCCAGTTCTACCGCCATCACGGACGCCCCGATCTCGTGCCGCTCAGCCAGGAGATCGCCGCGCTCAAGGACCTCAAGACCCAGCTCCGCGAGGCCTACGACATCCCGCTCAGCCGCGAGGAGGTGCTCGCCGGACTCCGCGAGGAGCAGAGCAAGGCCATCGCCGACGAGGACTACGAGCGCGCCGCACGCATCCGCGACGAGATCGAGCGCTTCGAGAGCGACGACGTCGGCGACTCCGCCTGACCACCCCCCTCGCCCGCACCGGCTGCCGACTGCCCCACGCCGCGCGACCCCCGTGAGGTGAGCCCATGACAGCAAAGGGGCCGACCATGGCGCTGCTCCTCTCGCTCGCCGCCGCGGGCCACGGCGGCCAAGGCGGCGACCCCCCGACCGAGCTCGAAGCGCCCGCGCCCAAGAGCCCATAGCCTGCCGCGTGCCACGCCCAGACTTGTTTGGGCGTGCGTGCGGTCGAGGAGCTCGAGGACGGGGACGACCCCCAGAGAGCAGAGCATGACCGTCCACGACCGCATCGGCGCCTTCGACCGCTTCTGGCGCGGCGACGGCCCCAGCCTGATCCTCATCCCGCCCGGCGAGCAGGAGCTCTACGACTGCGCCGACTACCCCACCCGCTTCGAGGACCCCGAGGCGATGTGGGAGTCGGAGATGGCCCGCGCCCGTCCCGTCGCCGACTGGCCGACCGACGGCATCCCGACCGTGCGGCCCAACCTCGGCGTCATCTTCATCCCCGCCACCGTCGGCCTGCCCTACCAGCTCAAGCCCGACCAGATGCCCTGGCCCGGCGAGCCGCTCGGCCGCGAGGCCATCCGCGCCGCGCGCGCCGTCGCCGTCGCCGACTCCCACGTCATGCAGCTCGCCGCCGACTTCTACGCCATCCACCGCGAGCGCGCCGGCGGCACGGTCGCCGCCTACCAGGCCGACACCCAGGGCGTCTTCGACATCGCCCACCTGCTCTACGGCGAGGAGATCTTCTACGCCATCGCCGACCCCGGCCAGGCCGCGTGGATCGCCGAGCTGCTCGAGATCTGCCTCGACCTCTACATCCGCGTCACGCGCCACCTCAAGGCCCTGCTCGGCGAGGAGCCCACCCGACTGATCCACGGCCACGGCACCTCGCAGGGCGCCTGGTTCCCGACGGCCGGCGCCCGCTTCTGCGAGGACACGCCGACCCTGCTCGCGCCCGCGACCATCGCCGCGACGCTCCTGCCCTGCATCGAGCGCGCCATCGAGCCCTTCGGCGGCGGCTTCGGCCACTTCTGCGGCAAGCACGACTCCCTCCTCGAGCAGCTCTGCCGCCTTAGCCAGGTGCGGGCCATCGACCTCGGCAACCCCGAGTACTACGAATCGCGCCGGCTGCTCGAGGTCTGCGGCGCCACCGACACCGTGCTCTACAGCCGGCTCGCCGCCGAGGAGGGCGAGGGCTGGGAGCCCTACGTCCGTCGCATCGCCGCTCTCGCGCGCGAGGCGGGTGCCCGCTGCATCCTGCGGCCCGCCGTCTTCCCCAGTGCCCGCGACGCCTGCCGGGCCATGCGCGACCTCTGGCACGAGCTGACCGCCTGAGGGGGGCGCCGATGATCTCGGAGCTCAACAGGGCCGCGATGCACGAGCGTGCCTGGGCCCGAGCGCTTGCGCTGGCATGCGTGCTGTGCGGGCGCGGGTGAGGGGCTGCGCCGCACGCCATGAGGCGCGGGCGACCCGCGACGTGCCAGGCTGGCACTGCCGGGGATGTCCGATTCGGAGTCGTCCGGGGTCGGGGGCTAGGGCTGTGCCTTCGTGGGCGCCGGGCGCAGGCGCCAGGCCTTGGCGAGCCGGCTCGCGGTGCCGCCGAAGGTGAAGCCGCGGACATCGACCCGGCCGCCGACCGCGCAGGCGCCGACCCGGCCCGCCTCGAGGCCCGGGATCTTGTGCAGCTCGAGCGTCTGGCCGTCGTAGTAGGCGCGGCACAGGCTGCCGCGGCACTCGAGCCGCGCGGTGACCCACTCGCCGGTGTGGTCGCGGACCGCGCGGCGCGCGAGGGTCTGCGGCTTCTGCCCCGGCAGCACGCGGACGAGGGTCATCGCGTCGCCGTCGATCTCGAGGGCGAAGTAGGTCTGCCCGTCGGTCGAGCCGAAGACGATGCGGAACGCCCTCGCCCCGCCGCCGACCCGCTCGATGCGGAACTCGGAGGCGACCTGGGTGTCGACGAACGTCTTGTCCTTGCGGAACACGGCCACCGGCTGCTTGCCGTGCAGGGTGTCGAGCACGAGCACGCCGTTGCGGATCGCGGCGTAGTTCGACGTCCGCTCCCAGTCCCTCGTCAGCTCGCCCGTCGCGAACGGGTTGCCCAGTGGCTCGCCCGCCAGGCCCGACGTCGCCGCGATCGCGGCAGCCACCACCAGCAGTGTCGTCCTCATCGCTGAGCTCCCCCAGGAACCTGTGGGACGGTTACAGCCCTGTATCCTCCACCCAGTATAGCAGGCCCGGAGCAGCACCCGCCACCGGGAAAGCCAGGACCGACCGATTCGCCTTCAGCAGTCTCGGCACCGCGCCCCTGGGCCGGGGCCTGGCGCGACGCTCGCGCGGGGCCGCTGCGCATGGGCCGGCGCGCTACCGGGCGGCCGGGAGCGGCAGGGTGAACCAGAAGCTGGAGCCTCGGCCAGGGGTGCTCTCGACGCCGACCTGCCCGCCGTGCATCTCGACGAAGCTCTTGACGATGGCGAGGCCGATGCCGATGCCGCGCTTCTGGAACTCGTAGCTGCCGGTCGAGTGGTGGATGGTGTCGAAGGTGGTGAAGAAGCGGTCGAAGACGTGGGGCAGGTCGCCCTCAGGGATGCCGATGCCGGTGTCGGCGACCCGGAACTCGATGGCGCCGTCGCGCGGGCGCGCGGCGAGGGTGATGGCGCCGCCGTCGGGGGTGAACTTGATGGCGTTCATGAGGAGATTGAGGAGCACGTCGCGGATCTTGGCCTTGTCGGCGCGGACGGCGGGCAGGGAGTCGGGGACGCGGACGTCGAGGGTCTGTCGGCGCAGCTCGATGAAGGGGGCCACGTCGGCGGCGACGGTGCGGGCCAGCTCGGCTGGGGCCATGGGCTGGGT
This sequence comes from uncultured bacterium, assembly GCA_965603035.1. Taxonomy (GTDB): domain Bacteria; phylum Planctomycetota; class PUPC01; order DSUN01; family DSUN01; genus CAZDNN01. Next base: position 11,076 of record CBFDBL010000069.1, on the reverse strand, counting down.
GTGGAGCGGCGCGGCGAAGTCGCCGGCGTTGGCCACCTCGAGCACCCGGCCGAGCAGCTCCTGGAGGCGGCGGACGGCGCGGGCGGCAGCGGCGATGGTGCGGGCGAGCTTGGCCCCCTCCCCGGGCACTTGGCGCTGCGCGAGGGTGAGCATGCCGCCGGCCACGGTGAGCGGGGTGGTGAGCTCGTGGGTGATGATGTCGATGAAGGCCGTCTTCAGGCGGTCGAGCGACTTGAGCTCGTCGTAGGCGGCGCCGAGCTCGCGGGTGCGCTCCTCGACGCGGCGCTCGAGGTCGGCGGCGAGGGTGCGGATCTTCTCCTGGGCCTGCTTGCGCTCGATGGCGTAGCGGATGGCGCGGTTGAGCAGTGCGGGGGGGGCCTGGCCCTTGACGAGGTAGTCCTGCGCGCCCTTCTGCACGGCCTCGAGGCCGAGCGCCTCGTCGTCGGTGCCCGTGAGCACGACCACGGGCACGGCCGCCGCGCGCTCCTGCACCCGCGCCAGGGTGTCGAGCCCCGCGCTGTCGGGTAGCGAGAGGTCCACGAGCACCAGGTCGAGGCCGCCCTGGTCGAGCCGCTCGAGGCCCTCGGCGAGGCGGCTCGCGCTCACCAGCTCGACGGGGCCGCCCCGCTCGGCCAGCACGGCGTGGATCAGCCGCGCGTCGCCCGGGTTGTCCTCGATGAGCAGGACGGTGATCGGCTTCGCATCCATCGGCAGGCCCTCCCTCCCTGTCAGCCGGCTCCGCTGGCCTTCGCGAGCAGGCCCTCGGCCGAGAGGGGGCTGCCCGGCTCCCAGGACGCCTCGCCCAGCACCAGCGCCAGCTTCTGTAGCGAGGCGTCCTGCTTCCTGTGGACGAACAGGTGGTTGCGCAGGCGCTGGATGATGCGGGACGCGTCGTCGCCCGTGGCATCGGCGGCCAGGACGGCCAGCGCGTCGGGGGCGACGCGCCCGACGACGTCGCAGGCCCGCAGGGCGGCCTGGACGAGCTGCGCGGTCGCGAGCAGCAGGCGGTCGCCCTCCTGGGCGCCGAGATCGGCGCGGAGCCTCGCCAGGTCGTGGACGCGCACGGAGATGACGGCAAGGCTCTCGCGGCGGCGGCGGGCCAGCTTGAGCTGCTGGTGGAGGAAGGCGAGGAACCCGCTGCGATCGTGCAGGCCCGTGAGCTGGTCGATCCCGCCGTGGCGGCGCGCCTGGCTCTGGAGCGCCTGGCGGCTGATGGCGTAGCGCAGGGAGCGCGTCAGGAGCGTCGCGTCCACCTGGCCCTTGACCAGGTAGTCCTGGGCCCCTGCCCACACGGCGTTGGTGCCGAGCACTTCGTCGTCGTGGCCCGTGAGCACGATGATCGGGAGGTCGCCGGCGACGGCCCGGACCCGCCGCACCGTGTCGAGGCCGCTGCTGTCGGGCAGGCCGAGGTCGAGCAGGACGATGTCGATGCCTCCCTGCTCGATGCGCTCGATGGCGTCGGCGAGGCGCGCTGCCGTCTCGACCTGGACCCGGACCCCCTTGCTGCTGACCAGCATGCGCTGGATGAGCACGACGTCGGCCCGGTTGTCCTCGACGACGAGCGCCGTGATGTGGCTGTGGTCCATGTCCGTCACTCCGGCGGCAGCTTGACGATCGTCAGCCAGAAGTCGCCGATGGTCCTGACGACCTCGATGAACTGGTGCAGGTCCACCGGCTTGGTGATGTAGCAGTTGGCGTTCAGATTGTAGGCCGCAAGGATGTCGCGGTCGGCGTTCGAGGTGGTGAGGATCACCACGGGCACGCGCCGCAGGTCGGGGTCGGCCTTGATGTCGGCCAGCACCTCACGGCCGTCCTTGCGCGGCAGATTGAGGTCCAGCAGCACCACGTCGGGCCGCGGCGCGTCGGCGTAGGGGCCCTCGCGGCGCAGGAAGCGGAGCGCCTCCTCGCCGTCCCGCACCACGCTCAGGTGGTTGAGCATCTTGCCGTCGCGGAGCGCCTCGCGGGTCAGGCGCACGTCGCCAGGGTTGTCCTCGACGAGCAGGATCTCGATGGCCCGGCTGCCGTGCGGGCAGGTCATGGCGGCGTCTCTCCTGCCTTGGGGAGGGTGAAGCGGAAGGTCGAGCCGCGGCCAGGCTCCGACTCCACCCAGATGCGGCCGCCGTGGCGCTCGACCGTCTTCTTGCAGATGGCCAGGCCGATGCCCGTCCCCGGGTACTCGTCGCGGGTGTGCAGGCGCTTGAAGACCTCGAAGATCCGCTCGGCGTGGCGAGGCTCCATCCCGATCCCGTTGTCGCGCACCGCGAACTCCCAGTCGCCCTCCCGCGACTCCGCCGAGACGCGCACCCGCGGCGGCGCCGCGCCGCGGAACTTGATGGCGTTGCTGATCAGGTTCTGGAACACCTGCACCAACTGGCGCTCGTCGGCGAGCGCCGTCGGCAGCGGGTCGTGGGTGACCTCGGCGCCGGTCTCCTCGATCCGCGCCTGGAGGTTCGCCAGCGCCTGCGCCAGCACCGCCTCGCAGTCCGTCGGCGCCAGTGGCTGCCCCCGCGTGCCGACCCGCGAGAAGGCCAGCAGGTCCTCGATGAGCTGCTTCATCCGGCCCGCGCCGTCCACGGCGAAGTGGATGAACTCGTCGGCGTCGTCGTCGAGCCGGCCCTCGTAGCGCTGGGCGAGGAGCTGGACGAAGCTGCTGACCATGCGCAGCGGCTCCTGGAGGTCGTGCGAGGCGACGTAGGCGAACTGCTCGAGCTCGCGGTTCGAGCGCGCGAGCTCGGCCGCCGTCCGCTCGAGCTCCTCCTCCGCGCGCGCGCGCCACACCGCGATCGCGTAGAGGTCCGCCAGGCGCTCCGCCACCGCCAGGTCCCGCTCGGTGTAGTCCCGAGGCGCGTTCGCCAGCGACACCTGGCCCACGAGCAGCGTGCCGATGGTGGCCGGCGCCGACAGGAAGCGGCGGATGGCCAGATGGCCCGGCGGGACGCCCCTCCAGCGCGGGTCGCTCTCGGGCGCGTTGGTCAGCAGCGGCTTGCGCTGCGTCAGCACCCAGCCCCAGAGGCCCGAGAACTCGCGGAAGACGACGTCCTTGCCCTCCACCTGGCACGTGTCCCACATCTCGCGGGTCAGGATGGGAACGACCAGGTGGCCCGTGGCGGGGTCGATGTAGCCGACGAAGCCCGCCTCGCTGTCGGTCAGGCGGCGCGCGTGGTCGAGCACCAGCGCCGAGACGTCCTCGAGCGGCCCGACGGACAGGAGCGCGCGCGCGAGGTCGGCGAGGGCCTCGTTGACGCCGGCCTCCCACGCCAGGGCCTCCTCGGCGCGGCGGTGGTCGGTGATGTCGCGGCTGATGCCGACGAGGCCGATCACGGCGCCGTCGCTCTGGCGCAGCGGCACCTTGGTCGTCGAGACCCAGCGCGTGGCGCCGTCGGGATCGACCACGGGCTCCTCGTGGGCGATCATGGGCTCGCCGCTCGCCATCAAGGCGCGCTCGTCGGCGTAGTAGCGCTCGCAGAGCTCGCGGGGGAAGTACTCGAAGTCGGTCTTGCCCGTCACGGCCTCGACGTCCTCGGTGCCCAGGAGCCGCGCCTGCGCCTTGTTGACCAGCACGAACCGGCTCCGCGTGTCCTTGACGTAGATGTAGTCGGGGATGTTGTCGATCAGCGCCCGCAGCAGGTTGCTCTCGCGCTCGAGGTCTGCCTCCGCCTGCTTGCGCACCGCCGCCTCGCGCTCGAGCCGCTCGTTCGCCCCGCGCAGCGCCGTCGTTCGCTCGTCCACCAGCCGCTCCACCCGCACCTGGCGGCCCACGTAGCTCGCCGCGTAGAGCGCCACCAGCATCGTGAACAGCGGCCCCAGCACCAGCACCCCCCACGACTGCCACGTGCGCCGCACCGCGAAGAACTCCCGCGTCGGCCTGCACGACACCTCCCACGACCGCCCGCCGATCAACAGCCCACGAGTCACGGGAGGCCACGGCGTGTCCGCCGGCGCCTCGCCGAGCGCGCCGTCCGGGCCCCGGTGCGCCAGCAGGCGCCGGCCCGAGGGCGCCCAGAGATCGTAGAGGCGCAGCTCCACGCTCTCCATCGACAACTGGTTGAGCGCCTCGCCCAACAGGGCGTCGAGCTCGAGCACGCCGACGGCGAAGCCCGGCGGCCCGCCGGGCCGCGCCGGCAGGGGCGTCGCCTGCGTCGGGTTCGGCTCGATGTGGAGGAACACCTGGACCGCGAGCCCGCCGCCAGCCTCCGCCGGCAGCGCAAAGGCCCCCGTGGCCACCACCTTGCCCGACTCGCGGGCCTCCGCCATGGCCGCTGCTGCTGCCGGCTCCGAGCCCAGATCGAGGCCCAGCGGCGCCACCTCGCCTGCGTCGGCCGGCTCCCGGTAGGTCACGGGGAAGCAGGCCTCGCGCCCAGCCGGGCCGGGCAGCTCCCCCTTCGCGTCCGCGTCGTGGATCCGGAAGTCCACGATCCCCTCGCGCCGGATGTCCGCCTCGAGGGCCCCGCGCTGGGCCGCGGCGATGCAGGGCGCCCACAGCAGGGCCCGGATCGCGCCGTGCCGGGCCAGCGGCTGGTGGACGAAGGAGCGGAACTCGTCGCGCTCGACCCACTGCGAGGCCTCGAACAGCGAGCGGATCGACAGGAGCTGCTCGGTGTTGACCACCACCCCCTGCTTCACCGCGGCCACGCGGTCGGCGACGAGGCGCTCGAAGCGCAGGAGCAGCCGTCGCTCCTCGCGGTTGCGCACGGCGACGAACGCGATGAGCGAGAGGATGGTGCCCGTGGCGAGTGCCAGCGCGACGGGCGCGCGGCGCCGCCACCGCGGCGGGGTCGTCACGCCTTTGCGGGTTGTGGTGCCCATCGCGCGCCCTCTGTCGGCGGCGGCACGGGGCCGGGGACGGCCTGCGGTCCTGCCGGGGGCTCGGCGGTCAGAGCCCCATGGCCTGCTTGGCCTCGGCCAGGGTCGCCGCCGCGATCGCGCGGCAGCGCTCGGCGCCGCGGTGCAGCACGTCCCACACCCCATCGGGCTCGGCCAGCAGCGCCTCCGCACGCTCGCGGATCGGCGTCAGAGTCCCCATCATCCGCTCGAAGAGGATCTTCTTGCAGTCGATGCAGCCGATGCCTGCCGAGCGGCAGCCGGCGCTTACCTGCTCGAGGTCCTCCGGCGTCGAGAAGTAGCCGTGCAGGGTGAAGAGATTGCACTTCGTCGGCTCGCCAGGGTCGCTGCGCCGCACCCGCGCGGGGTCGGTGACGGCCGTGCGCACCTTCTCCCAGATGCTCTCAGGCCCCTCGAGCAGGCCGATCGCGTTGCCCAGCGACTTGCTCATCTTCCGCGTCGGATCGCCCAGGCCCATGATGCGAGCCGCCGCCGTCAGCTTCTCCTGAGGCTCGGGAAACACGGCCCCGAACCGCGCGTTGAACCGCCGGACGATCTCCCGGCTCAGCTCCAGGTGCTGCACCTGGTCCTCTCCCACCGGCACCACCGTTGCCTTGTAGAGCAGGATGTCGGCGGCCATCAGCACCGGGTAGTTCAGCAGCCCGGCGTTCACCCCCGACTCGTGCTGTTTCGCCTTTTCCTTGAACTGGGTCATCCGCTGGAGGTCGCCGATCGGGGTCACCGTGTTGAGCAGCCAGGTCAGCTCGGTGTGCTCGGGCACGTGGCTCTGGACGAACAGGGTGCAGCGTTCGGGGTCGATGCCGCAGGCCATGTTCACGGCGGCCGCGTTGAGGATCCGCGTCCGCATCGCGGCCGGCTCGTAGGGCACCGTGATCGCGTGGTAGTCCACCACGCAGTAGATGCACTCGAACTCCTCGATGAGCTGCACCCAGTTGCGGATCGCGCCCAGGTAGTTGCCGATATGGATATCGCCGCTGGGCTGGATGCCGCTGAACAGCCGCTTGCTCACCCGCGCTCTCCTCCGTGTAGGTCTCGAACCGGCTAAGACCAAATCATAGCAGAGGCACGCCTTGGCGTCAATGCGCGGGCCCTCGAGCACCGGTACTGCGCAGGCAGATGGTGATCCCCCTGAGGGGGAGGCGGAGCTCCATGCAGAAGCAGGGAGGCTTGGGCTGGGGCTGGCAGGGCGCCCGGCGGATCACGGCAGGGGGATCGCGCTGGCCGTGATGTCGAGGTCGTCGGCGCCGATGGACCGGCTGTCGTCCATGTCGCACGGCCAGGACAGGATGCCGCGGAGGATGGCGTCCTTGACGCAGGCATAGTCGAGCGCCGTGGCGGATTCGCTGTTGTCCACGTCGCCGAGCCTGTTGGTCCTGTGGGAGGCGACCTGGGTGGGGTCCGTCTCCTGGCCTGCCTGGTTCTTCGCCTTGGCGTAGAAGTCGTAGTCGGTGTCGGGGGTGAGGCGGCGCAGGCGGAGGTCGCGCCACTGGTCTGCCGTGAGCCACAGGGGCTGGTCGCCCGTGGGCACGAGGTCGCCGGCCGCGTCACCCACGCCGAAGACGAGCCATCCACCAGCCCCCGCGCCGATCTTGATGGCGAACCGCGTGCCGGGGCCGTTCGCCCCAGGGTCGATGCCGCGGACGCCCACCGACTTCGCCGCGGGGCCGTCGGGGTTCCTCCTGCCATTGACCTCCACGCGCGTGTCGAGGTCCAGCGGGCCCGGCAGGGCCAGGGGCAGCGATATCTTCGAGGCCTCGTCGGTGGTCCCGTAGGCGCCGAGGTTCGCGCGCCAGCCGTTCGGCGCCGGCTCGTCGCCCACGGGCAGGGCAAAGTCCGCGGCGTCGATGCAGGGGCTCTGCTCCGCGTCCGTCACCCACGCACCCGGCTCGCCGGGCAGCAACCCGGTGGACGGGTCGTAACGGCCAGCCTCCGACACCAGGTGCAGGTCGCCCTGCGGGGCGTCGGCGAAGCGGGGGTCCACCGACAGGCTGTTGGGGTCCTGGCCGCTGGCGGTCTGCCAGTCGGCCAGCGTGGCCTGTGTGCCCGCGAAGTAGCCAACGCCGGCACCGTTGGTGGCGTAGAGATCGTTGTAGTCCGACGTCACCGACCCCGACAAGCGGCGGACGGCGTAGACGGTCGCGCCGTCGGCCCACACGATGCTGTTGCGCAGCGACAGCGAGCTGTCGAACAGGTAGACCCCGTCGTCGTCGTTGCGCGCGATCGAGCAGTTGTGCACGGCAACCGCACTGGAGGAGTTGAGGCGGACCCCGTAGCCGCCGTTGTCGTGGACGACGGTGTTGACGACGGTGAAGAAGGCGCTGTAGGTGGCGTAGACGCCCTCGCTGGCGTTGCCGAACACGGTGCAGCGGCTGACGGAGCAGTCGCCGGTGTCGTCGGCGTAGATGCCATAGTAGGCGCCGGTCACGGCCAGGCGCTCGAGGCTGACGTAGTTGCACTTGTCGAGCTCGACGCCATAGCTGCCGGTGACCGTGCTGCCGCGTTGGATGACGGTGCCGTCGGGGTGGGGTGAGCCGACGATGCGCAGGGTGCCGGCCGCGGAGCCCTGGTCGTCGCCGCCGATGGTGATGTTGGCGCTCGGGTTGTAGGTGCCGGTATCGACCCAGACGACGTCGCCCGGCTCGAGGTCGTAGGTCGAGAGGATGGCCCCGAGCGATGCCTTGGGGGTGGCGGGGGTGAGGCCGTCGTTGTTGTTGTGGCCGGGTGCGGTGCAGTACTGGTCGTGTGTGGTGGAGCCGTCGTTGACGTAGTATTGGGTGGTGGGCATCCTGGAGGCCTCGTCGGTGCCTCCGTAGGCGCCGATGTTGATGCGCAGGCCGTTGGGCTGTGGCTCCTGGGAGTAGTCGCCGGCCGGGTCGCCGGCGTCGACGCAGCCGCTGGACGCGGCATCGTCCACCCAGGCGGTGGGGTCGGCGGGCAGCTTGCCCGTGGTCGGGTCGTAGCGTCCGCCCTTGGACAGGAGGTGGAAGTCGCCGCCCGGCGCGTCGGCGAACAGGGGGTCCTCGGAGAGGCTGTTGGCGTCCTGGCCGCTCGCGGCCTGCCACTGTGCGAGGGTGGTCGCGATGGTGCCGTTGTAGTAGCCCACGCGGGCGCCGCCGGTGGCGTAGAGGTCGTTGTAGTCGGAGGTCAGGGTCGTGCCGGAGGTGTAGATGCAGTAGCGCAGGCTGCCGGAGGCCTGGAGGATGTTGCTGGTCAGCGTGGCGGAGCCTGCGTTGAGCTTGCACTGGCGGTCGGTCGTGCTGTCGCCGTTGAGGACGAGCGAGTTGTTGCGGACGTCGGCCTGCGGGCAGGCATCGAGGAAGAGGCCGTGGCCGTTGTTGTGGCGTACGAGGCTGTGTGCGACGGTGAAGCCGTCGCAGGAGGACGCGTGGATGCCGGTGCCTGCATTATCGTAGACGACGGTGCGGCTGACCGCGCAGTGGTGGGCCTGGTCGGCGCGAACGCCGACCTTGGAGCCGGTGAGGTGCAGGCGCTCGATGTGCACGTAGTCGCAGTCGTCGAGCTCGATGCAGTAGCTGTTTGTCAGGGTGCTGCCACGGTCGAGGACGCTGCCATCGGGGTGCGGCGAGCCGATGAGGCGGACGGGGCGGGTCATGGCGCCCTCGTCGCCGCTGCCGACGACGATGTTCGCGGCGAGGGCATAGGCGCCGGTGTCCACCCACACGATGTCGCTCGGTTCGACGTCGTAGGTGTCGAGGATGGCCTGGACGGTCGCCTTGGGGGTGGCGGGGCTCAGGCCGTCGTTCGCGTCGTTGCCGGGCGCGGTGCAGTACTGGTCGTGGGTCGTGGCCGCGTCGTTGACATAGTAGTAGACGGCCGGCGGCATCTTCGAGGCCTTGTCGGTCGTGCCGTAGGCGCCGAGGTTGGCGCGCCCGCCGTTCGGCGCCGGCTCGTCGCCCACGGGCAAGGCCGGGTCCGCATTGTCGGTGCAGACGCTCTGGTCCCCGTCCGTGACCCACGCGCCCGGGTCCCCAGGCAGCAGCCCCGTGGTCGGGTCGTACCGGCCAGCCTTCGACACCAGGTGCAGGTCGCCCTGCGGGGCGTCGGCGAACCGGGGGTCCACCGACAGGCTGTTGGCGTCCTGCCCGCTGGCGGCCTGCCAGTCGGCGAGCGTGGCCTGCGCCCCCCCGAAGTGGCCGACCGAGGCGCCGTTGGTCGCGTAGAGGTCGTTGTAGTCCGACGTCACGGTCCCCGATGCGTGGCGGACGGCGTAGAAGGTCGCGCCGTCGGCCCACACGATGCAGTTGCGCAGCGACAGCGAGCTGTTTGACAGGTAGACCCCGTTGTCGTCGTTGCGGGCGATCGAGCAGTTGTGCACCGCGACCGCGCTGGCCGAGCTGAGTCGGACGCCGTAGCCGCCGTTGTCGCGGACGACGCTGTTGACGACGCTGAAGAAGTCGCTGCCGGTGGCGAAGACGCCCTCGCTGGCGTTGCCGAACACGGTGCAGCGGCTGACGGAGCAGTCGGCGTCGCCGTGGGCGTAGATGCCATAGTAGGCGCCGGTCACGGCCAGGCGCTCGAGGCTGACGTAGTTGCACTTGTCGAGCTCGACGCCATAGCTGCCGGTGACCGTGCTGCCGCGTTGGATGACGGTGCCGTCGGGGTGGGGTGAGCCGACGATGCGCAGGGTGCCGGCCGCGGAGCCCTGGTCGTCGCCGCCGATGGTGATGTTGGCGCTCGGGTTGTAGGTGCCGGTATCGACCCAGACGACGTCGCCCGGCTCGAGGTCGTAGGTCGAGAGGATGGCCCCGAGCGATGCCTTGGGGGTGGCGGGGGTGAGGCCGTCGTTGTTGTTGTGGCCGGGTGCGGTGCAGTACTGGTCGTGTGTGGTGGAGCCGTCGTTGACGTAGTATTGGGTGGTGGGCATCCTGGAGGCCTCGTCGGTGCCTCCGTAGGCGCCGATGTTGATGCGCAGGCCGTTGGGCTGTGGCTCCTGGGAGTAGTCGCCGGCCGGGTCGCCGGCGTCGACGCAGCCGCTGGACGCGGCATCGTCCACCCAGGCGGTGGGGTCGGCGGGCAGCTTGCCCGTGGTCGGGTCGTAGCGTCCGCCCTTGGACAGGAGGTGGAAGTCGCCGCCCGGCGCGTCGGCGAACAGGGGGTCCTCGGAGAGGCTGTTGGCGTCCTGGCCGCTCGCGGCCTGCCACTGTGCGAGGGTGGTCGCGACGGTGCCGTTGTAGTAGCCCACGCGGGCGCCGCCGGTGGCGTAGAGGTCGTTGTGGTCGGAGGTCAGGGTCGTGCCGGAGGTGTAGATGCCGTAGCGGAAGGTGCCGTTGGCCCACAGGATGTTGCTGGCCAGGGTCGCCGAGGACTCGGTGAGCTTGCACTGGTAGTCGTCCATGCCGCCGTTGCGCGCGACGGAGTTGTTGCGGATGTCGGCCTGCGGGCAGTCGCCGAGGTTGAGGCCATGGTCGCCGTTGTCGCGGACCACGCAGTGGGCGACGGTCGCCGCGTCGCTCCTGAAGGCGCGGACCCCGACGCCGGCGTTGCCGTGGACGACGGCTCGGCTGAGGGTGCAGTGGTTGGCGGAGCTGAAGTAGATGCCGCGGTTGGCGCCGGTGAGGCGCAGGCGCTCGAGGGTCACGTAGTCGCAGTCGTCGAGCAGCACGACCTGGGTGCCGGTCCCCGTGTTGCCGCGGTCGAGCTCGGTGCCGTCGGGGTGGGGAGAGCCGACGATGCGGACGACGCCGGCCGCGGAGCCCTCGTCGGCCTCGCCGATGGTGACGTGGGTGGTCAGGCCGTAGTCGCCGGTGTCCACCCACACCGTGTCGCCTGGCCCGAGATCATGCGCGTCGAGGATGGCCTGGAGGGTCGCCTTGGGGGTGGCGGGGCTCAGGCCGTCGTTCGCGTCGTTGCCCACCGCCGTGCAGTAGCCGTCGTTGGTGGTCGCGGCGTCGTTGACGTAGTAGTCCTCGGCCGAGGCCACCCCCCAGGCCCACAGCAACAGGCACACCAGGACCACCATCGCCCACAGCGGTACGCGCGCGCCTCTCGCGCTCATCTCCTCGTCCCCCATCGGAACCCCCTGCCAGCACCTGTTGCAGGCGCCCAGGCAGCGCGCAAGCCGTCCGGCGTGCGCACTGCCTGCCGGCGCGCAGTACGACGGGCCGATCAGTGGTACCGAGAGGGGAGAGAAGCCTTCCGTGGCCTCGAACCAATTCTCCAGTGGGCCGCCTGGTTGCCCTCGGGTCCGCTTGGCCTGGAGAGGGCCACTCCCCG
>CBFDBL010000068.1:0-15043 GCA_965603035.1 uncultured bacterium | reverse complement strand
CACGGGGCGGGGGCCGTCGAGCTCCACCAGCAGTCACTCGACGACGCCGAGCCCTTCGACGTGGTGATCCTCGACCTCACGGTCCCGGGCGGGATGGGCGGCGAGGAGTGCCTGCGCCGGCTCCGCGAGCTCGACCCCGGCGTCACGGCCATCGTGTGCAGCGGCTACTCCACCGAGGCCGTCCTGTCCGACTTCCGCCGCTACGGCTTCGCGGGCGCCGTCGTCAAGCCCTACGAGATCGAGGACCTCGACGCCGAGCTCCAGAGGCCGCTGGCCCGCGACGCCTCATGACGCTGGCGCCCGACCCTCCCCCAAGTCGGGCGCCAGCTCTGCCATGTCGCACCGTACCGTGTCGCGCGGGCGGTCAGACCCAGCCGCGGAGGCGGACGGCCTCGGCGACCCGCTGCACGGCCACGGCGTAGGCGGCGACCCGCATGTGGGTCTTGTGCCGCTTCGAGGCCGCGAGGACGGCCTGGTAGGCGACCGTCATCTTGGCGTCGAGCTTCGCCTGCACCTCGGCCTCGGGCCAGTAGTAGTGGTGGAAGTTCTGCACCATCTCGAAGTACGAGACGGTCACGCCGCCGGCATTGCACAGGAAGTCGGGGATGACGTGGATGCCGGCGTCGTGGAGGATGACGTCGGCCTCGGGGGTGGTGGGGCCGTTGGCCATCTCGGCGACGATCTTGGCCTTCACCTTCGGCGCGTTGGCCCCGGTGATGACGTTCTCGAGTGCGGCGGGCACCAGGATGTCCACGTCGAGCTCGAGGACCTCCTCGTTGCTGACGGCGTCGGCGTCGGGGAAGCCGACGACGGAGTCGGTCTGGCGCTTGTAGTTGAGGACGGCGTGGGGGTCGAGGCCGTCGGGGCACATGGCGCCGCCGCGCGAGTCGGTGACGGCGACGATCTTGCAGCCGTAGAGCTCGGCGCCGAGGATGGCGGCGAAGGACCCTGCGTTGCCGTAGCCCTGGACGGCGACGGTGGCGCCCTCGAGGCCGAGGCCGAGCTCCCTGGCGGCCTCGCGGACAGTGTACCAGCCGCCGCGGGCCGTCGCGTCGCCCCGCCCCGCCGAGCCGCCCAGCGCCAGCGGCTTGCCCGTGATCACGCCGAAGCTGTTGCGGCCCGCCAGCTTCGAATACTGGTCCATCATCCACGCCATGATCTGCGGCGTCGTGTAGACGTCGGGCGCCGGCACGTCGTTCTCGGGGCCCAGGATACGCCCCACCGAGTCGATGTAGGCCCGGCTCAGCCGCTCGAGCTCAGTGGCCGACATGTCCTTCGGGCTACAGATCACCCCGCCCTTGCCACCGCCCAGCGGGATGTCCACCACCGAGCATTTCCACGTCATCCACGCCGCCAGCGCGCGCACCGTGTCGATCGTCTCGTTCGGGTGGAACCGGATCCCCCCCTTCGTCGGGCCCCGCGCGTCGTTGTACTGCACGCGGAAGCCCTCGAACACCTCCACCGTCCCGTCGTCCATCCGCACCGGGATCTGCACCCGCAGCTCGCGCATCGGCACCCGCAGGAACGCCCGCATCGCCTCCTCGAGGCCCAACAGCTCCGCCGCCTCGTCGAACTGGCGTTGCGCGATCGCAAACGGATTCGCAGAGTCCAGACTAGCCACCATCCCCGCATCCTCCTCTACAATGCTCGTCACACACCCAGGGCCGGAGCCACCACGGCCCCGCCCAGCCGCCCAGACCCAGGACGGCACCCATTGCCGTATTATAGCCCCCGCCCGCGCGGAGTCAAGCGCGATCCCCAAATGTTTGCATTCGCCGCTTCCTCGCCTCTATCCGACACTTTCGCGTCACGGCGCCGCGCCAGCTTCCCCCGATGCGGCCTCGTGCACGTAAGGGGCAGAAGTAAACAGTCTTGCCCCATAGGGCAACTCGCGGACGGCACGGGACGCCGACTGGCGGCCCGCCGCGCCACGTCCACAGAATAGGAGACCAGCTACGCATCCAGCACGCGCACGCAGTCCACCCACAACGTCGGCGACCGCCTTCGGAAATGGTCGGCGAGGGCGTCGTCGCGGCTCCCCGCACGGCCGCCCCCGCCGGGGCGATGTGGGACACAAGGGCCGATCCGCCGACAGTGGGGGCCAGAAGCAGCGTTCGCCGCGGGTGCTTGCATCGCGGCGGCTTCTCGGCGACAATAGGGGGCCGATGGGATTTCGCCGAAGCTTTTCCCCGCCTCTACGTCCGAGTCCATAGAAAGGAGGTGACGCTGTGACGAGACGATTCGGCTTGCTCGCCGGCCTCATCGCGCTGCTCGCGCTCGCCGGGTGCACCGTGCCCAGGCTCATCCGCCAGGGCGACGAGCTGCTGAGCGCCAAGAAGCCCGCCGAGGCCGCCGCCAAGTACCGCGAGGCCCTGGGCCGCAGCCCCAAGCTCGCCAACCACCCCGACTTCGCCGCCAAGCTCCGCCGCGCACAAGCCCTCGCCCACTACGACGCCGCCTACCAGCTCGCCGAGCGCAAGAGCTGGGACGAGGCCGTCGCACGCTTCTCCGACAGCCTCGCGGCCGACCCCGCGCTCCCCGAGGCCCAGCAGGCCCTCGCCTGGGCCAAGCGCGAGGCCGCCAAGGCCCACCACCAGCGCGCCCTCGGCCTCGCCGACACAGGCGACCTCAACGCCGCCATCGACGCCCTCCAGCGCGCCCACCAGCTCGACCCCGAGAACCTCGACGTCAAGGACGCCCTCGATAGCCTTAAAGATAAGAAAGCCAAGAACTTATCGAACGCCTCCTCCCTCTACCACCGCGCCCTCACCCTCGCCGCCGACAAGCTGTGGGGACAGGCGGCCGACGGCCTCGCCAAGGCCGTCGCCGCCAACCCCAACCACATCCTCGCCCGCGTCGCACGCGCCAAGGCCCAAGCCCAGCTCGACGCCGCTCGCAAGCTCCTCGACCAGGCACGCCAGAACCTCGCCGACCGCCGCCTCGAGCGCGCCATCGCCGCCGCCAACGACGCCATCGCCATCTGGCCCAACTGCACCGACGCCAAGCAGGTGCTCGCCGCCGCCACCGCCCGGCGCCAGCAGGCGCGCGACCTCGCACGCCGGGCCGTCGCCCTCGGCGGCAACGCTCAGTGGGACGACGCCGCCGCGACCGCCGCACAAGCCCTCGAGCTCTACCCCTACGACACCGAGACCCAGCGATTCCTCACCGCCGCTCGCGCCACCGCCGCCGCGAAGCACGTTGCAGAAGGACGTAAGCTCCTGAAGCAAGGACAGTTAGAGGCCGCCGAACGCGCCTTCCTCCGTGCCCTCGACCACGTCCCCGCCCACCGCGACGCCAGGGCCGGCCTCGCCGACGCCGACCTCGCGCGCGGGGCCGAGGCCGAGCGCACGGGCCTCTGGGGCGCCGCCTTCCTCTGGTACACCCAGGCCGCCGCCCACCTGCCCGAGCCACCCTACGCCACCAAGCTCGCCCAGGCCGACGCCAGAGTCCTCGCACGCGTCCGCTTCGCACTCGCCGCCCAGATCACCGGCCGCGGCGGACGCGACGACCCCGCCGCCGCCGCCCTCCGCAGCGCCACTATGGACCAACTCGCCCGCCGCCGGCCCGACGTCCTCCTCATCGGCCCCGGCGCACCGCCCCTCTACGGACTCGCCGCACAGCTCGCCAGCCTCCAGATCCACGACCGCATCACCAACCAGGAGCAGCGCATCCACCACTACACCATCGCACGCGACGTCCCCAACCCCGACGTCCCCCGCCTCCAGCAGATCCTCCGCGGCGCCCGCTTCGACCTCGCCCACCTCCGACGCGAAGCCCACCGACGCTGCCCCGTCTGCCGCGGCGCGCGCCGCGTCCCCTGCCCCACCTGCCGCGGCACCAAGTCCGTCCCCTGCGCCCGCTGCAAAGCCACCGGCGTCTACAAGGGAAAGCCCTGCAAGACCTGCCACGGCACCGGCCGCCACCGATGCCCCGTCTGCAAGGGACGCGGCACCGTCGAGTGTCGCCACTGCCGCGGCACGGGCAACCCCGCACGCGTCAGCCGCCACGACCTCGAGCGCAAGGAGCGCGAGGTCCGCGACTACGAATGGGACCTCCGCCGCGCCCCCGCCTACATCACCCGCGAGTTCCCCGCCGAATGGCCCTACAGCGTCCGCCGCCACGAGCGCAAGGGCGTCATCGACATCCTCCTCACCCTGCGCAACCTCGCCGCCGGCACCGACATCGCCACCCAGCGTCTCCAGCGCAACGTCCCCTACTACGACAGCGAGCTCGTCGGCGCCAACCCCGACATCGGCCTCTCGCCCGACCCGCTCACCCTGCCCGACCACGGGCGCATCGCCGCCCAGCTCACCGCCGCCGCCGCCGAGGCCATCGCCACCCAGGCCATCGCCGTCGCCCTCAAGGCCCGCGTCGCCGACGCCCGTGCCCACGCCGCCGCCCTCGCCCGCCAGGGCAACGCCGCCCACACCCTCGAAGCCCGCATAGACCTCTACCGACTCCTCCGCGCCCACGACCCCGCCGCCGCCGCCGCCCTCCTCCGCCAGCTCTCCGCCGCGCCGCCCCCGCCCCGCCCGCCAGCCGCGCCTGAGTAGTCGGGTAGGGGCACGTTCAAGATGCGCCGCCCTGTTTGGCTGCTGCCAAGGTGGAACTGGACAGGCCACAACCCGTGTCCTTTTCGTGAGTTACGGGCATTGGGGCGCTCCGAGAGGCTTATTAACATGAGCCGTTGGCACATTTGTAGTTGACATATAAGGCATGGCTAGTATATTATGCATGACAGTTGATGACATGCCATAGGCCATAGGAGACGGAATGAGGCTCAACGTGCCAAAAGTGCGTGAGTTGATGCGGGAGCGGCGGATGTCCCAGGTGGAACTGGCGCGACGTTCCGGGGTTTCCCGCGCGACGATCACGCGGCTGCTCGGGCAGCAAGCTCCCGTCGTGCGGGCAGGAACGGAGCGGAAGCTGTGCGGGGCTCTGGGGCTGGAGGCCGGCGGGCTGGACAGAGAGGGGGTGGCGACAGGGTATCTCGAGCGGGTGGCACAGCAGCATGCTGTCCTCAAGCTAGGCGGGCTGGGGTTGGTGAGCACAGGTGATCCCATGCCGATGGACCGCGGGTTCGTCCCGGTCTCGGTGAGGCAGCAAGCTCACGAGGAGCAGTGCGCCGGCGGCGAAGAGACGGTCGCCACGGACCGGGCCGCGTCACGGAAGGCGCAAGCGGTTGCCTTGGCGAAGGCTCTGGCGCGCTCGCGGCGCGCCTACTTGCTGGGGGACCCCGGCTGCGGCAAGACCACTGCTCTCAGGCACATCGCGAGGGCCTACGCGCTCAAGAGACAGGCCGAGTCCCCATATCCTGCGGGCGATCACGTTCCTGTTTTCGTGGCACTGGCAGATTGGGCTGAGCAGTTCCGCTCTGGCCGGGCTCTGGGGCTCCTGGAGGCTGCGGTCGCTCAACTGCAACTGCCCAACCCTCGGGAAGCCCTGAGTTGGCTCGAGGCGCAGCGACGGGCCAGGAGGCTGTTCGTGCTCCTCGACGGACTCGATGAGGTGGCGGACCCTGAGATACAGGGCACGCTTATCGAGGCGGTCCGGCGGTTCCTGGAAGCCAATCCCGGGCTGCGTATTGTGATCTCGTCGCGGGTGGTGGGCTTCCAGCGGCCTACGTTCGGCGCTCCATTCGACGACGGATTCGATACTTTGGAGGTCCAACCCCTGCCCACCGCATCGGTCAGGGACTTCACGGCTGTGTGGTGTGCCTTTCGCCACGGCCATGATGCAGCCCGTGATTGCGCGACGTGTGCTCAGAGGCTGGAGCAACTTCGCCACGCGATCGTCGATCATCCGCGCATCAAGACGCTTGCCGCGAACCCCATGATGCTGACCATCCTGTGCCTGCTCCACGAGTCTGGCGCGGCCCTCCCGCAACGGCGTTGGGATCTGTATGAGAAGGTCTGTGAGGCTTTCCTTTTCTCGTGGGCTCAGAAGAAGCGCAGTGCCTTCGCAGGAGAGCCGGATGGCAGTCTGCACGTGGAGCATCGTGAGTTGCTCTGGATCCTGGAGTCCACCGCGATCCGCATGCAGCGCGAGAACTGGACGGTGGTGCCGCGCTGGTGGCTGTCGCGACATGTGAGCGGCTTCCTTCGCGATGAGCTGGGCTTCACGGACGGCAAGGAGCAAGCAGAGGCAGATGCGTTGATCTGGAGTCTCCAGGAACGCTCGGGGATTCTGGTCGAGCGTGGGCCGGAGCGGTTCGGGTTCTCCCACCTCGCCTTCCAGGAGTACTTCGCCGCGCGAGCTGTCCTCGCCGCGGAGGACCCGCTGGAGGAGCTCCAGGAGTTCGTCTACCACCCGAGATGGCGGGAGGTAGTGCGCCTGGTCGCCTCGAACCTGGATCGCCGGCGCGCGCCGCGGCTGCTCCGCATGATCCTCGACGATCCTGATCCCACTGGCCGCTTCCTCCACCGTGGGCTGCTCACCTGCCTGGCCTCTCTGGCTGACGGCGCGGCAGTGCATGACCAGAGCCTGCTCAGGAACATCGAGGACGAGGTCGCCGAGTTGGGCCGTACCGAGTGGCTTGGCATCGCGCTGGATGCGTTGGACCTGCTGGGGGAGCTACAAGACCAGCGCCTGGGCGCCTTCGCCGAGGAAGCCGTTCAGGAGCTTCTCGCGAGGGCGCGAGACACGCGCGGCGCGGCACGTGCAGACCTTCTTGATTTGTCTGCGGTGGCTGCTGGGATTGAGTCCATGATCGACCGCTGCCAAACGCGCCCTGTCTCGGTGGAGACCGTCGGCCCGGAGGGTGCGCAGGTAGTCCTGACCGTGACCGCCTCCCCCGAGCACTACGACGCGAAATGGACCGATGCCGTGCTTGCCGAGCTAGGGCAAGAGGAGTCTCCCCACGTTCGGAAGGCCTGCTCCCGCGAGCTCGGCCGCTTCGCGAGGCGCAAGAAGGTGCGCCGCGGGCTCATCGAGGCGTTGCGCGCGGAGGACGAGCCCAGCGTCCGGGAAGCCGTGGCGATGGCGCTCGCCCCTGCCGCAAGCCTTCAAGACGCTGGTGGGGCGCTTTGGCGCTGCGTTGAGCAGGATCCCGACCCGCGCGTCCGCGGGGCAGCAGCCAGTGCGCTGCGGGGAGCAGCCAATCGCCCGGAAGTGCGTGACAGGCTCGTCGCGCTGCTGGAGGGAACCGAGCCACCAGCGGTGCGTGCTGGGGCCGCGGCCGGTCTCTCACGCTGCGCTGGCGAGTCGCAGGATGTGAGGGAACTACTCCTCTCGGCCCTGACCGACCCGGATGAGGACGAGGACGTGCGCGTCCACTGCCTGTGGTCGTTGGAGGCGCTGCTGCCGTCCCTGCCGCAGGAACTCGGGTACGTCACATCACTGGTTGGTGGCCCCGTGGAAAGCAAGCTGAGGCGCGTCGGCGCCCAGGTCCTGGCCGGATATGCCGCGGAGGGGAGGGTAGACTGGGAGCGCCTGCCCATCGAGAAGATCGAGCAGGCCCTCACCTCGGTCCACGATCCGTGCCCGCATGCCTTGGCGGCGCTGCGTGCGCTGATGGACGCGCGCGAGCTCCGCAGGCAGGGCGTTCCCAGGGACGCGCGCATCCGTCGCGCCCTGTCTGCCGTTCGCGACAGGATTCGGCTGGCCTTCGTGTTCGGATCCGCCGCGCGGCGCGAACAGGGTGCTGATAGCGACGTGGACCTGATGGTCATCGGCGATGTCACGCTCAGGGAGCTTGTACCTGGCCTGAGGCGGGTCGAACAGGAGCTTGGCAGGCAGGTCAATGTGGTGATCTATTCAGAGGAGGGATGGCGCAGGCGCCATGAGGAGCGCGATGCCTTCGTATCCAACGTGGTCAGAGGGAAGAAGACCCTTGTGTTAGGGGACCCTGATGAGTTTGCAGCAATGGCTGGATAATGCGTGGCTCAAGCGGGTCACACCGTCGCCGCAGGTCGTGCAGAGCCTGCTCGCCATCGCAGAGCGGGAGATCGCGGACGCGTCGCTGGTGGGCATCAGCGTGGACGGCCGGTTCGATCATGCCTACGATGCCGTACGCAGCTTGTGCGAGGCCGCGCTGCATGCGAGTGGCTATGCTGTTCCGAAAGGCGGCAGGAAGCATGAGCGAGTCATCGAGTCGCTGAAGTTCACCGTTGATGGGCCGTGGACCGACGAGGTCGATCTGTTCGACCGCTCCCGACGCTTGCGGCATCAGTCCATCTATGAGCGGATCGGGGTTGTGCGGCAGCGGGATGCGGACGATCTGCTGGAGACTGCGAGACGACTACTCGAAGCTACCCGGGAGTGGCTACACGCGCAGCACCCTGAACTCGTCTAGCACAGGCACCTAGCGTACCTCAGGGCCAGCCTCCGCTCCTCACCTTGTCGGTTCGCGCGTCGGGAGGAAGGCACTAACCTGTCGCGCTCACCGGTGCACAGCCTCCATGGGCGGGTCAAGAGCGCGCTCCAGGCGGTTCGCCAGCATGCTGCGGTGGCAGCGGGCCGCCTCGGCCTCGAAGCACATCAGACACACTCGCGCCGTCTCGACGAGGGTCAGGAGTTGGCGGATGGCTGTGTCCTGGCCATCGAGATGGGCTGAGTAGGCCGCGGAGAAGGCGGGGTAGTCGCCGTCGTCGTGCAGCTTGCGGCGCGCCGCGCGCGGCTACGGCGAAGCCGACGCTCGCAGTTCCACCGCTGTCTCGTGTAGCTTGACCCGCTTCTTGGGGCTGCCGACGCGGACGGAGGAGCGGACGATGCTGGAGCCGGTGCGCTTGTCGCGGACGCGGTGCATCTCGACGAGCTGGAAGCCGCAGGACTGCGCGATGGCGGCGAAGTAGTCGTCGGTCTTGAACTCGATGCCCTGGAGGATGTTGTTCCCGATGACCACGACGGCGGTGCCGCCGGGCCTCATGAGGGTCCGTGCGGCGTTGCAGAAGGTCAGGCAGTCGTTGAAGTAGGTGGCCGCGTAGTTCGCCCACCCCGCGCCACCGTAGACCCCCTTCTCGCTGTTGCGCTCGCGCAGCTCGGCGAGGCGCTCGGGCAGGTCGCCGCAGTCGACCTCGAGCTCGACGGGGGGGCCGGAGCGGACGGTCTGCCAGAACTTGCCGAAGCTTGTGTGCTCCATCTCCTTGAGGTCGCCCGTGCTCTCGACGAATCCGAGCCAGTACAGATGGGGGCGGGTGTTGCGGATGTAGTGGTAGTTGTTGAGGTAGGGGGGCGAGGTGACGAGGACGTCGACGCTGGCAGGCTCGACGCGGTCGTAGCGGTCGAGGAACGATTCGCAGCGCACCGCCGTCGCGGGCGTCTCGGGGAAGGAGGCGAGCTGCAACTGTAGCTGGGCCATGTCGGTAGCCATCTGCTGAAGCTTCCTCGCCATGATGCCCGCCACGTCGGCGTCGAGGACGTCGTCCTTGCCCGCAGAGGCCCGGCGGCCGAGGCTCGGCTCGTAGGAGTAGTTCGAGACGCTCACCAGCACGGCGCCCAGGGCGACGCGCAGGACGTCCTGGAGCCCACCCTCGTCCTGCTCGGCGATGTAGTCGAGTACGTGCAGGACCTTCCGCTCCACCTTCGGGCTGAAGAACGGGGCGCGGCTCCGGAAGCCCTCGGGCGGCTTCGACGCCGGCAGGGAGCCGGCGCGGGCCGTCATGAAGGGGTGGAATCGGCGGATCAGCTCGTCGAGGCGCTCCAGGTCGTACCGCGCGCACTCCACCTTGGCCCGGCACACGAGCGCCGCGTAGGGATTGATCTCGAAGCCGATGGCGTTGTGGCCCCGCTTGAGCGCTTCGACGAGCGTCGTGCCGACCCCCGCGAAGGGATCGAGGACGGTGGCCTCACGAGGGTCCCCAACGGTCGCCGTCTCCAGGACCCCCGTGACGAACGACGAGGAGAAGCCCGCGATCCAGGGCACCCATCGATGGAGCGGCTCGTCGCGGTTCTTGGTGAACGCGGTGTCGCCGAAGCCCTCCTCGCTCGGCTCGGGCGGCTGCCCGCGACGTGGGGCGGCCGGCTCTGGGAACGGCAGCGGGTACTGGACCTGAGGCTCCGCCACCATGTCCGCTCCATCGCGATGGCCGAGCCACGCTTCTATGGCGGACCGCAGGAAGCGCCACTCCCGCCCGACTTTCTGGCAAGGCATCCTTCCGGACCGAGCCATGTCGCCCAGGGTCTTCTCGCTGACCCTCAGGAACTCGGCTGCCTCGCGAAGCGTCAGGACGTCACCGGTACCGACATCAGGCATGCGAGCTTAGCCTCCTGTAGCTTCCGTTAGCTTACTTTAGCATTCCTGAAGAGCGCATCAAGCGCGTTCCCGCGCGGGAGCGCAGGGACAAGGGGGCGGCGACTACTCGAGGTAGCAGAGGGCGCGCTGGCGCTGGGGGTCGGCGACGATGTGGAGGTGGGCGTCGGCGATGGCGGGGACGTCGATGACCTTGACGAGGTCGGCGAGGTCGGCGGCGTCGGGCTCGAGCGCGGTGAGGATGTTGGGGGCCTGGTCGAGGAAGGCGTGGTTGAAGGCGGCGTCGCCGGCGCCGGGGTAGACGGCGCAGTAGATGATGTCGGCCTCGACGAGGTCCTGGAAGAAGTGGGTGCCGTAGGAGACCTCGGGGACGTGGCCGGCCTCCTCGTGGGCGATCTCGACGAGGACGTCGGCGTTGTCGATGTCGGCGTAGCCGACGTTGACGCCGAGGCTGATGTTGCTGCTGCCCCAGCGGCCGGGGCCGAGCATGGCGACGCGGCTGCCGGCGAGGCGCGGGTGCTTGTTGACGCGTCCGACGAGGCGGCCGAGCGCTTTCTTGACGCCGATGGCGGCGCGCGCGTAGCGCCGCGGGTCGATGTAGATGACGAAGCGGATGTCGTGCAGCACGCCGCCGCCGACGAGCCGGCTCGAGCGGAACACGATGCGCTCGGGCGGCACGTCGTCGGGCACCGTCACGGCGCCGGCGCCGCCCGCCATGGCCATGGGCCGGCACTGGAGCAGGTTGACCCGCACCTGGCCGTCGCGGCCGACGAAGCCGGTGAACTCGGTGTCCACCGGGCGGCCGTAGGCGCGCTCGAGCTTCGCGACCATCTCGCCGACGATCCGCACGAAGTCGGTCCGCTGGATCAGCTTGTTGAACGTCAGCACCAGGTCGGCGGCCGGGGCGCTGAGCATCCGCGAGACGGGGTCGTGCACGCCGCCGCCGGTGAGCTCCGAGACGAGGAAGTGGAGCTCCGGGTAGTCAACGTCCTCGAGCAGGTCGCCGAGCGGGACGGTGGCGAGGCAGTTGCCCTGGAGGTCGAGCACGTCGGCGAGGCGCTGGGAGTACTTGGCGATGCGGGCGCCGACCTCGGGGCGGAGCTCGGGGTGGCTGACCGCCACCATCCTGGGGTAGTCGCCGCCGACGCGCTCGACGGCTCGGGTGCCGAGGCCGAAGACGAGCCGCACCACCCCCTGCTTCGGGTCGATCCGGTCGTTCCACGCGTAGAGGTTCCGCGAGAGGGCCACCCCGGCGAGGGTGGGGAAGAAGTAGTGCTTGTAGGGCATGCCCGAGACGCGCTGGACGAGGATCGCCATCTGCTCGTCGCCCTCGCTCAGCCCGCGGCGCCGGCGGTACGACAGAGCATCGGGGTTGAGCGCGCTCGCGTAGACGAGCTTCACCGCGCGCAGGAACGCGGCGAGCCGCGCCTCGGGGTCCCCCTGGTTCGGGCAGAACTCGCTGCGGTACTTGCCGGCGAAGGCGTTGCCGAAGCTGTCCTCCATGAAGCTGCTCGAGCGCACGATGATCGGCGCCTGCCCGAAGTAATCGAGCAGCGCGCGGAACTGCTCGAGAATCTCCGCCGGGAACGCGCCGCCGAGGAAGCGCTGCTCGATCTCCGCGAACTCGCTCCACGAGAGCTCGCCGCTCCGCGAGAGCGCCAGCCGCGCGCGGAACAGGTCGTTGTGCACGAGGAACGTGAAGAAGACGTCGGAGCCGATGTAGAAGGAGTCGTGGGGCTCGAGCGCCGCCGCGAAGTCCACCTCCCCAGGCTCCCTGAGCAGGATGGCCCGCGCCAGGAGCATGCCCGAGGCCTTGCCGCCGATGCGGCCCGAGCCGACCACGCGGTCGCGGATCGCGAACAGGTCGTCCACCGTCAGGTAGCGCTCGGCCAGCCGGTCGAGCTCGGGGTGGGAGCCGAGCATCATGCGCGCGAGCTCCTGCTTGAGCGCCGTCAGCTCGGGGCTCAGCGTCGCCGCGTCGGCACCCGCGCGCCAGTGGTCGGAGAGCTTGCGGTAGACGCTCTCCCACGGCGCGATCGCGCTGCGCTCGCGGCGCAGCGGCCGGCTCGTCCCCATGCCCGACACCGCCGCCGCCTCGCCGCTCTGCGACACCGGCGTCCACGCCCCCTCCCGCACCAGGTGCGGCATGAACATCTGCGGTGAGTACCGATCCCAGACCTTCTGCGGATGCACCACCAGCCGCCCCTGCGCGTGGTAGCAGTCCAGCAGCAGTTGCGTCGTGTCCCGGATCCGCGCGATCGCGTCGTAGCGGTGCTGCCCCCGCAGCAGCGCGAAGTACGCGACCGTGTCGAGCTCGTAGAGGAACGGGCAGGTCACCTGGAAGAAGTTCGCGAGCTGCTCGTCGGTCGCCCACTGCACCGCCAAGCTCGAGAGGCTGTCGAACACGTAGAACGCCTCGCGGCCCTCCGCCGCGATGACGTCGTGCAGCCGGCTGCTGAACGCGTCGAACCCGTGCCCAGGGTCCACCTCGATCACCCGCACCCCCGCCCGGGGCTTGAGCACCGGCTCGTGCGGGGCGAATCGCATGTAGAGGAAGCGGCGGCCGTCGGCCAGCGCCCGCTCCACGAAGGGGGCGGCGAACCGCACGTAGTCGCCGAGCGCCTCGACCTGCCACACTACGTTGTCGCCGAGCCGCAGCCCCTGCACCACGCCGTCGAAGCCGGCGATCCCGCTCGACACGTATCGCGGGTCCATCTCTGCCATCGCGCGTCGCCCTGTCTCCGGGCCCGTTCCGCCCGCTCGGCCCTCCCGCCGCCATTATCGCCACGGCGCCGCCCCCTCGCAACCCCGGCCCGATGCACGGGCGGTCGGGGCGCTTGCTGGGCGCGGCCAAGGCTGCTAGAATGGCGACGGTCGCAGCCCCGCGCGGGGCTGCGCTCGGCATACCGCTGGCAGGGAACAGGAAGCCCATGAGACGGACTGCACTGCGCGCGACGGTCGCCGTCGCCGTCCTGACAGCCACACAACCCCTCGCGGCGGGGTCCGCTCGGCCGGTCTACCAGTCGCCCTATGCCCTGGCGATGGCGCCCGACGGGGCGCGGCTCTACGTCTCGCACCACACGGCGGGCGCCGTCTCGGTGGTGGACCCCGCGGCCAGGAAGGTGGTGGCGACGCTCGCCGTGGGCGGCGAGCCGGCCGGTCTGGCGCTCTCGCCCGACGGCAAGACCCTCTACGTGGCCGACGCGCGGGACGGCTCGGTCGCCGTCGTCGATGCCGCGGCGCCGCGGGTGCTCAAGCGGCTGGCGACCGGGGCGTCGGCCTTCGGCCTCGCACTCGCGCGCGACGGCAAGACCCTCTACGTCTGCGACCGCTTCCGCAACCGCGTGAACGTGCTCGACACGGCGCGGGGCAAGGTCGTCCACCGCCTCAGCGTCACCCGCGAGCCGCTGTTCTGCGCCCTCGAGCCCGACGGCAAGACGCTCTACGTCTCGAACATGCTGCCCCTCGGCCCCGCCAGCGACCCCGCCAACGGGGCGGTGGTGGACCTCTACGACGCGACGGCGCGCAAGCACCTCGGCGAGCTCAAGCTCCCCTCCGGCGCGACCGACGTCCACCAGGTGGCCTGCTCGCCCGACGGCCGATGGGCCTACCTCGTCCACGTCCTCGCGCGCTTCAACATCCCACCGACCCAGCTCGAGCGCGGCTGGGTGAACAACAGCGCCCTCACCGTCCTCGACGCCCGCGCCCGCAAGGTCGTCTGCACGCTCCTGCTCGACGAGGTCAGCCACGGCTGCGCCACCCCCTTCGCCGCCGTCCTCTCGCCCGACGGCAAGACCCTCGCCGTCAGCTTCTTCGGCGTCCACGAGCTGGCCCTCATCGACCTGGAGCGGATGCACGAGCACATCGCCAAGACCAAGCCCGACCAGCTCCCCCCGCTCGCCAACGAGCTGTCGCTCCTGCGGCGGTGGGACTGCGTCCGCCGCTGCGCCACCGGCGGCCGCGGCCCGCGCGGCGTCGCCATCGACCCCAAGGGCACGACCCTCTACGTCGCCAACACCTACGACGACAGCCTCGGCGTCGTGGACATCGCGGCCTGCCGACTCGACGGCACCATCGCACTCGGCCCCAAGGTCGAGCCCGACGTCGTCCGACGAGGCGAGATGCTCTTCAACGACGCCACCCTCTGCTTCCAGCGATGGCAGAGCTGCGCCTCCTGCCACCCCGAGGCACGCGCCGACGGCCTCAACTGGGACCTCCTCAACGACGGGATCGGCAACCCCAAGAACGCGCGCTCCATGCTCGACAGCCACCGCACGCCGCCCGTCATGGCCTCCGCCGTCCGCGCCAAGGCCGAGGTCGCCGTCCGCTCAGGTCTCCGCTACATCCTCTTCCACGAGGTCGACGAGGCCGAGGCCACCGCCATCGACGAGTACCTCAAGGCGCTCGCACCACGACCCAGCCCCTACCGAAACCCCGACGGCTCCCTCACCCCCGCAGCCCTGCGCGGCAAGGCCCTCTGCGAGAGCCCCAACGTCGGTTGCGCCGTCTGCCACAGCGGCGAGCTCTACACCGACCTCAAGCTCCACAACGTCGGCACCCGCGGACCCCTCGACCGCCGCGACACCTTCGACAACCCCGCCCTCCGCGAGACCTGGCGCACAGGCCCCTACCTCCACGACGGCCGAGCCGTCTCCCTGCGCGACGTCCTCACCACCTTCAACAAGGGCGACCGCCACGGCCGCACCTCGAAGCTCAGCAAGCGGGAGCTGGACGACCTGGTCGCCTATCTTCTGTCGCTGTGAGCCGATTTTCTCTTGATCTCCACGCCCCGGCGCGGGATAATACCGGTGGCCGGTGCCTTGCAGGCGATCCATCCCCAAGCGAAAGGAGACG
>CBFDBL010000067.1:0-15135 GCA_965603035.1 uncultured bacterium | reverse complement strand
AGACCCCGCCTACAGAGCCTGCCGGCATGCCGCCGCGCCGCGACGATCGCCTCGCGCCCCGCGCGACCCTTCCTCACGCGCCTGCCGCATCCAGGCGACGCGCCTCGCGCGCGGGACGCCGCGCTGCGCCCCGCCGCCGGAGGGACCCCGATGACGAGACCCGCCACACTCGCGCTCGCCGCCGCGCTGGCCGCCGCGGCGAGCCCGGCCTTCGCAGGAGGACGCACGCGCATGTCGCAGGAGGAACGCATCGCCCTCGTCCTGCGCGAGACGAAGCCGCTGCGGTTCCCCCGCGGCAAGCGCCTGCCGCTCTACGTCTGGGCCGCGATGGACGTGCCGGGCGACGACGCCGAGGTCGAGCGGACCCTCGAGGCGCTCGACGCGCGCGGCATCGCGGCCTGCGCGACCTGGCGGCCCGGGGCCAACCAGCCGCGCTCGCTCGAGCGCGCCCTGCGCATCGGCGCGGCTCAGCAGCGCCTCGGCCTGCGGGTAAGCGTCAACGCAAACGCCTGCACCTACACGGTGTGCGACGGCTCGCCCGCGACGGCGCACGTCGATGCCGAGGGCAAGCCCTTCTTCGACACGTCGTCCTCGGCGCGCCGCAAGCTCGGCTGCCCCTTCAAGCTCGGGTCGCGCTACGCGGCCATGCGGGAGCAGCTCGATGTCTTCTGCCGCGCCTACAAGGCAAGGGGCATCGCCGTCGACTTCGCCTTCGCCGACTGGGAGATCGACGGGCCCATCGAATGGCAGGGCGGCTGGGACGCCGCGAAGCGCTGCGTCGTGTGCCGGGGGCAGATCGGCGACGTGGCCGACTTCCGCAAGGTGCAGCGGGCCTATCGCAAGATCCGCTCAGAGGTCCAGAAGCAGTGCTACGCGGGGGTGCTGCTCGGGCACTTCCCGAAGGCGCTCGTCGGCAACTACGCGGTCTACCCGCACGGCGGCTGGCGCTACTGGTACGACTACTTCGAGAAGGAGCCGAGCGAGGGCATGCCCGTGCGAATGGACCATCGGTGCCCCGTGCGGCCGTGGCCCGACGAGTTCGACGGCTGCGGCTACACCTTCGCCATGCCGACCGTCTACACCTGGTATCGCACGTGGTCGTGGTATCCGTGGGCGAACGGCGACTACCGCTGGTTCTACAACCTGCTGACGGTGGCGAGCAACGCGGGCGAGCACGCGCCGGCCAGGGTGCCCATCATCACGTTCGTGCACCACACGACGACGTCGCCGCCGCCCGAGCCCGACCCCGCGGTCCGGCAGCTCAGCACCGCGATGTACCGCGAGCTGCTGTGGCACATGCTGCTGCGGGGGCACGACACCTTCTTCCTGTGGTGCCCGAATCACGAGATCGCGCAGGAGCTGCGCCCGCTGCACGAGACCTGGGCCGCCGCGCTCGAGCACCGCGCGTTCCTCGACCGGGGCGAGCCGGTGACCTTCGCGGTGCCCAGGCAGCCCGGCCCCGTCGTCTCGGCCCTGCGCCTCGGCAGCCGCCTGCTCGTGCGGCGCACCGACTTCGACGACACGCGTGGGGCCGTGGAGCTGAGGGTGGGCGAGCGGGCGGTCGCGGTCACGCGGGCGGAGGGCCGCTGCCAGGTGCTGGAGGTCGCGCGGTAGGCGGCGCGTCGGGCTTCGGCTCGAAGAGCTGGCAGTCCTGGGCGGAGGTCTCGCGGACGACGAGCGCGGGGAGGCGCGCCGCGCGGAAGCCGAAGGCTCGGCACGCGTAGGGCAGGCGCGCGTCCCAGGTGACGCGGAAGTGACGGCAGCGGTGGCAGTCGGGCGACGCCATCCATCTCGCCTCCAGGCGGCCTCGGTGCCGCATCATGCGGCGCCGCCCCCGGCCTGTCAACCTCGTCTCGGGCGCTGGGTTTGCCTTCGACGGCCGCCACGGTTAGAATACCGCGCGCCCGGGCGCCGCCCCGACGGCGGCCGCGGGCGCCAACCGCCACGTCGCAGCCATCGGACAGGAGCATCGCGAGCATGCAGTATCGGCCAGTGGGCAACACCGGCGTCGAGGTCTCGGCGCTGGGCATCGGCACCATGCGCTTCAAGGGCCGGGAGAACGCCGTCGCGATCGTCCGCCGCGCCGTCGAGCTCGGCCTCACCTACATCGACTGCGGCGCCGCCTACTCGTTCAAGGCCCCCGACGACAACGCCGAGGCCTGGGTCGGCGAGGCCATCGCCGGCATCGACCGCTCCAAGCTCGTCGTGAGCTCCAAGGTCCAGCCGCGCCGCGGCGAGGCCCGCGTCGAGCGCCACCTCGGCATCTCGACACGCGACGACATGTGGACGTGCATCGAGCAGAGCCTCCAGCGCCTCGGCGTCGACTACTTCGACTTCTACCAGTTCTGGGACATGAGCAAGCTCGCCCACTTCAACGCCGCCTGCATCGGCCGCGACGCGCCGCTCAAGGCGCTCCGCGAGGCCCAGGAGCAGGGCCTCGTCCGACACATCGGCTTCACCACCCACGGCGGCCCCGAGGACATCATCGCCTGGCTCCAGCGCATCCCCGACTTCCGCTTCATCACCGTCTACTACAACTTCACCAACCGCTACGTCGAGGAGGCCATCAACTACGCCTACGAGCACGACGTCGGCGTCGCCATCATGGGCCCCCTCTACGGCGGCATCCTCACCGGCTACAGCGAGGCCTTCACCGAGGCACTCGTCGAGCTCCACGACATGCCCGTCCACGAGATCGCCTTCCGATTCCTCTACGCCAACCCCGCCATCTCCGTCGTGCTGAGCGGCATGAACCAGCTCGGCCACGTCGACGAGAACGCCGCAGTGGCCTCCGACACCGCGCGCCTCACCCCAGGCGAGTGCGAGCGCTTCGTGCGAGCCTTCATGGACTTCTCGCACGGCGAGCTGCTGTGCAGCGGGTGCCGCTACTGCGACAACGTCTGCCCCCTCGAGCTGCCCATCGCCAAGCTCATGAACACCTACCAGCTCGCCCAGATCTTCGGCCTGCCCGCCGGCGAGAAGCAGCTCGAGGAGATGCGTGCCTCGGGCAAGATCGACCCGTCGCGCTGCGAGGCCTGCGGCAAGTGCACCGAGCAGTGCCCCCAGCACCTGCCCATCGCCAAGCGCATGGCCCGCCTCGTCGAGCTCCTCCAAGAGGCCTGAGCCCGTCCCGCGGCCTCGCGTCCCACGTTGCCAACGGTCAACATCGGCGTTGCCGAACGGCCACATGCCGCAAAGCTCGTCCCAGCAATCAGTTACCCCCGAGTTAGCAGTCGGCGCCCGCGATCGCATGTTGCGGAATCGCAACGCGCCGCCGCGGGCCTGCCAATTCGGCAGCCTTGTGCCATCGCGCACAAGCTCCCAACCCATTGCCGCCGCTGGAGAAGCGCACAATCGTCGCGATGCCGCGGTCGCGGCCGATCCCGGCACGCTAATTGCTGTAAAGGCATGCCGGACGGCGCGACCAGCTCCGTGTGCTCCAACAAGAGCCTGACCGCGAAGCCCGCGTCGTCCAAGGACCCGCGCCGACCGCCTCGACGGAGGCGGCCGAACGCCGGCTCACGGAGCCACTTGGCGAAGCGGGTCCACCCCTTGCGGCTGGCCGCATCCGCCCAGGACTGTGGCCGCTGGCGAGGGAGCGGTGGCTGCCGTCCTCCGCGGCCTGCCCGCCGCCGAGGGCGGCAACCCCGCGCACGTCGTTCGTCGGGGGGACTGACGACGGGACAGCGACGGAAGGGAGCGGTCAGCTTTCCTCCAGGGACCGTCACGCCGGTGCCTCTACCTTCCTTGTTCGAGCCAGCAGGATCTCGATGACGGGCGCATCCCGTCTTGCGCTACACGGCCCGGGCGGGCCGGGATAGCCACGCCTGCCCGGCGCAAGCCGACGCGAGAGGAGATGAATGCATGGAGAGCGGCGGGGCACGAGAATGGCTCACTGCCCCGTGTTTCCCCGGGCAGCCTTGCGTATGGAGTCCGGAGACTCACGCAGGAGGAGGACGGAGATGAGATGCCTGAAGAGCGTCCTCATGGTCGCATTGACCACCATGTTGGTGCCCGCGACGGTCCTGGCTGTCGCGTGCCCGCCCGACGAGCCTGACGGCCACCACTCGGGCCTGGTGACCCACGACGACGACGTGGTCTGGGACAACGAGCTGGCAGCGATGATCGAGGACAACTTCGGCGGCTGGAAGCATATGAAATTCGCCTTCGGCCAGTGCTACAGCGGCGGGTTCATCGACGACATCTCGGGCCTGGGCGACAGAATCGTCATCTCCACGTCCTCGTGCTGGGACACACCCGCCCACTACGACGGGCAGACGGGGGACAGCTACATGCGGTGGTGGACCAATGCGGTGGACGACACCGCGGGCTCCTATGCGTCCACCGCTCCGCCGGAGCCGGTCATGGCCTCGATGAAGGAAGCGTACGACTGGGGGAAGCTGCATCCCAAGGTGGACCTGGACGCCCCCCAGTACCTCTCGAAGCCCAAAGGGTTCGGCGACGAGCTCCACCTGAAGCACGACGAAGTCGAACGCTATGCACTGGTGTGGGCGGGCAACGTCGAGGACAATCCATACACTCCGCTCAACGAGACGCAAGCCTTCCTTGACGATGCCAAGCACATCTACGACAGCCTGACCGGCCTGTACGACTACACCGACGACAACATTCACGTGCTGTTCGGCGGCGGGCCGGCAGATTTCCCCGGGGAGACGTGGATCGACGACGAGGCCACCTGCGAGACCATGGAGCAGCACATCCAGGAGTTCGGGCCCGAGGTGGACGCCGAGGACCAGTTCTTCGGCTGGTTCTTCGACCACGGCACCGAGACCAAGGACTGGGACAAGCAGGAGCTGCGGCTCGCCTGGGTGCCGAACCCCTGGGACGATGACGGATGGCCTGACGACGACCCCCGGCCGGTCCGCGAGTGCATGGACGTCAGGCTCTTCGCCCACGTCGCGTGGCCAGGCCGCGAAGGCGAGACGTTCACGATCGAGGATACGTCGTTTCCCGATCACATCGAGGGGGGCAACGTGGACGACATCCGCATGCTGGCCGCGGCCGGCCAGGAGCACAAGATCTGCGAATGGTTCCCCTGGGCCGACGTCCACATCGCCGACAACCCCGAATGCACCATCATCCGCTTCCGGGCCGACCTGGATGCCGAGGAGTTCCCCGAGACCCTCTGGAGCAATCGTGTCCCCGCCCACGTGCTGGCCGTCGCGGACGAGGACAAGGACTTCGGGGACGCGCCCGACAGCTACCGCACGCGCCTGAAGGACGACGGCCCGCGCTATGCAGACGGAGTCCTTCAGCGTTTGGGCGAGCAGTGGGATGCCGAGCTCGACGGGCAACCCACCCCGTGCGCGTTCGGCGACGACATCAACTTGTGGGGCGTCGGCGGGCCGGACGACGAGGACGGGGTCCAGTTCTCTTCCGACAGCGTCACGGTCACGGTGAACGTGGGCCGGCCGGGCGACTACCAACTGCGGGCCTGGTGGGACCTCGACTGGAGCGACGAGTTCGACGCCTGGGAAATGCAGATCGACCAGCTCCTGACCCTCACGGCCGGCGAGCACGAGAAGACTTATGGCCTGTGGTTCGACCCCCGCTACTACTACAGCCGGTTCCGCCTCACGTGGCTGGACGATCCGGTGGGCTGGATGCAGACCGACCCCATCACCGGCCTGCCGATTGGCGGCCCCACCCTCGACGTCACCCCGTGGGGCGAGTTCGTCTCGATACACAACGGCGTCTCTTACGGCGAGGTCGAGGACTACCACGGAGGGCCTGGGGGGCCGACCCCCTTCGGCCCGCAGCTTCCCGAGCCCGCCACACTCCTCCTCCTCGCCGCTGGGCTCGCCGGTTGCCTTCGCCGCAGGCGGTGACCCTCGTGTCGCCGACGCCATGACTCGAGCGGGCGGGCCTGCACAGGCCCGCCCGCTTGCTCTTTGCGTCCCGTTCGGTCACCGCGGCCAGGCGAGGCGGAAGCCGGTGAAGGCGTCGCGCTCGACGTCGGCCTGCTTGCCACGGGCGTGGGCCAGGGCCTCCTTCTCGGTGTCGGCCGCCGAGCCGCCGACGACGTAGTGCGACGCGCCGCCGCGCCCGCCGGCCACCGGCGTCGAGGTCCACTCCCGCGCGTTCCCGACGATGTGGTGGAGGGGGAAGGGGTAGTCCTTCACCCGTGCCCGCGTGGCTCGGACGAGGCGCGCGCGCGGCGGCTTGCGCTTGTCCTTGATCAGCTCCGACGGCGTGACGGTCGCGAGCCCTCGGCGGAACTCGTCGCCCCAGGGGTAGACCCGCCCGTCGGGCCCCCGCGCGCCCTTCTCCCACTCGAGGTCGGTGGGCAGTCGCATGGCCAGCCATTGCGCGAAGGCGTCGGCCTCGGCCCACGTGACGTGGGTCACGGGGTACTCGTCGTGGCCGCGCAGGTACTTGCCGTCGCGCCAGTGGGGCGGGGGCTGGGCGCCGGCGATGCGGCAGTAGAGCGCGTACTCGGCGTTGGTGACCTCGTGCGCGCCGAGCAGGACGCCGGTCACGTCGGTGCCGGTCTTCTGCGTGCCGGCGAGGAACTCGCCCGCGGGGATGTGCACCATGCCCAGGGCGCCGCGGCGCAGGACCGCGACGATGGCGTCCGCGCAGGCCTCGTCGGCGTCGAGCGCGGCGGCGAACTGCTCGCCCGCGGCGCCGAGCTCGCCGCCGGTCAGCGCGAGCAGTCCGAAGGCGACGTGGTCGGCCGGCTTGGGCTCGGGCTTCGCGCTCGCGGCGAAGCGCACGAGCTGCGCGCGCGACAGCTCGCCCCACGTGACCTTGCCCTTGCGGATCGGCGTGTCGATCTCCACGCCCTCGGCGTCCGGGCTGGCGATGGTGCCCTTGAAGCGCGAGCGGCCGAGCTCCACCCACATCGTCTCGCCCGGCTTGAGCGCAGCGGCCTGGGCCTTCGCGCCGGCCGCGACACGCTCGAGCACGCCGAGCAGGGTCTGCGCCTCGTGCGCCTTGCCCTCGAAGAGCGCCTCGAGCACGGGCTCCTTCGCCCCGGCCGCCGCGGCGCGCGCCACCGCCTGCGCCTCGGCGCACCGGCACGCCCGGACCAGCGCGTCGAACTTCGCGAGGAACGCCCCGTAGCCCGCCACCACGGCCGCGCGCCGCTCCCGCAGCGTCGCGACCAGCGCCTCGGACTCCGTCTGCATCGCCTCGATCTGCCACACCTCGATCGGGTCCTCGAACAGCGCGGCCGCCTCGTCGAACGAGCACTGCGCCACCAGCTCCTCGGCGCGGGTCTTGCGCTCCTGGTACAGGCCGGTCACGCGCTCCTGGAGCTGGGTGAGGGCGGCGGCCGCCTCGTTGCCGGCCTTCGTGCCCTTGTGCTCGCCGACGAGCTTCACGAGCGCGTCGAGTGGCCGGCCGAAGGCGTTCTTGGCGAGCGGCTGCTCGCTCTGCCGCTTCCAGGCGTCGTAGGCCCTCGTGGCGGTCTCCTCGCTGCGCTTCATGAAGTCGTCGCGGCGCGCCTTGGCCGACTTGAGGGCCGCGACGACCTTCTCGGCCTTCAGGTCGGCGTGCTTGGCGAGCAGCGCGTCCATCGCGGCGAGTCGCTCGGTGTAGGGCTTCCTGGGGTCGCTGAGGAAGGCGACGTCGCGGAGCTCCTTCTCGGCCTGCATCTCGCGCAGGCGCAGGCGCGCCGTCTGGCGGAACTCGTAGGCGTCGGCGGCCGCTGCCGTCTTGGCGAAGTCGGCGAGGAACTCGTCGCAGCGCTGGACGACCTCCTCGTGGCGCCGCGGGTTCTTCTCGACGAAGAAGCGCAGCTTCTCGAGGGCGCGCTCGGCCTCCTTCTCGAGCTTCTCCTCGAGGGTGGGCTCGCGGGTCTTCGTGGCGGGCTTCTTCGGCCCGCCCTTCGTCGTGGGCGCGGGCTGCGGCTCGATGACCGCCGGCTGGGGCGCGAACAGGAGCTTCCAGGCGCCCCAGCCGACGGCCAGCGCCACGAGCACCCCGAGCATGACGATGGCGCGGCGCTGGGTCTGCCAGAGCGACGGCTTCGCCTCCTCGGCCTCCTCGTGCACGACGGCCGCCTGCGCGGGGCCGCCGGCATCCTCGGTCGCCAGGACCAGCTCGCCGAGCACGCCGGCGGGCTTCTCCTGGGCCGGGCTCGGCGCCTCGTCGGGCTCGGGCAGCTCGGGCCCCGCCAGCTCGGCCTCGACGGGCTCGACGGCGGGAGGCGGGGCCTCGTCGGCGGTCGCCTGGGCCTCGAGCGCGGGATGCGCGATGGTGGGCGGGGGCACGGTCTCGGGCTCGGCGGCTTCAGGGCTGATGGGCGGAGCGAAGGGCTCGGCCGCGGGCTCCGGCTCCGGCTCGGGGGCAGCGGCTGGGGGCTCCCCGGGCTCGACGATGCTGAGCTGGCCCTCGTCGAGAGCGAGCGCGCCGAGCGCGGGCGCCTCGTCGGCCGCCGGCGCGGGGGCTGCGGCGACGAGCTGGCCCTCGACGCTGGCGAGGGCGTCGAGCACGACCTGGGCATCGACGGGCCGCTCGTCGGGGTCGGGGGCGAGCAGCTCGAGCACGAGGTCGGCGAAGACGGGCGGCGCGGCGGCGGTCAGCGGGCCGCGCTCGGGCGGCTTGCCGGCGAGTTGGTTGCGGACCACGTCCGAGGGGTCGGAGCCGCCGAAGGCGGGCCGCCCGGCGACGGCGAGGTAGACGAGCGCGCCGAGCGCGTAGAGGTCGGCCCGCCCGTCCACCGCCCCGCCCGTCGCCTGCTCGGGCGGCAGGTAGCCTGGCTGGCCGACCACGGTCTCGGGCTCGGGCGGCACGTCGGGGCCCGTGGCGGCGGCGAAGTGGCACAGGAGCGGCGCGCGGGTGGGGGAGAGGTAGACGGTCTTGGGGCCGAGGTTGCGGTGGACGATGCCCCTGGCGTGGAGGCCCGCGAGGGCCTCGGCCAGCAGCCGCGCCAGGCGCAGCGCGTCGCGGACAGCCAGGCGCCCGCCGGCGCCGAGGGCCTGGTCGAGCGGGGCGCCCTCGAGCGCGGCGCTCACCGCGAACAGCCCGCCGCCCCCAGGCAGCTTACCCAGGTGGACCACGTTTGCGATCGCCGCGTGACGCACCGCCGCCGCGAAACGCGACGTCCGCACGAACCGCTCGAGCCGGGCACGCTCCCGCGCCGCCGCGCCCGCGAGCACGCGCACGGTGTGCGGGTGGTTCAGGCTCACGTGGAGCCCGTCGTAGATCGGCAGCCCGCCCTCGGCGCCCGCGCGCCGCACGATCCGGCACGGGCCGAGCGTCTGCCCCACCAGCGGATCGTCCCCGGCCACGACCGCCACCTCGGTGGGTGCCTTCACCGTCAGCACGTGCCGCGTGCCGTCCTCGGGGCACGTGTAGGTCAGCAGGTCGCCCGCCGGCTCCTCCTCGCACTGCGCGCCGCACCGCACGCAGCAGATCGACTCGACGATCCGCAGCTCCATGTCGTCCATGCGCCTGGCCTCTATGCCGGATGAGGCGGTCCGTCCGTGGCTCGTATCAGTGTATGCGGTGCGCCGAGCGATGGCAACCGCGTTTTGCTCCGGCCGCGGGGGCGCTCAGGCGCGCGCGGCGAGGAAGGCCGCCACCTCGTCCCAGGTCGGGATGCCGGTGCGGCCGCCGAGCGCGCGGCACTTGAGCGCGGCCGCGGCCGATGCGAACCGCGCCGTCGCCGCCACGTCCCATCCGCGCGCGAGCCCGAGCGTGAACGCCCCGTGGAACACGTCGCCGCAGCCCGTGGTGTCGACGACCTCGACCTCGAAGGCCGGGCACCGGCGCACCTCGCCGCCCTCGAGCCAGATGCAGCCCGCCTCGCCCAGGGTGATCATGGGCACGCGGCCGCCGGCCTCGGCGACGCCGCGCAGCGCCTGCTCGGGATCGTCGGTGCCGCTGTGGGCCTGGGCCATCTCGAGCGCGTAGATCGGGTAGTCCACCCAGGCCATGAGCCCGTCGGGGATGCCCGTCGTCGTCTCGACGTCGGCGCACACCGGCACGCCGCGCTCCCGCGCGCGCCGCGCCGCGGCCACCTGGGCCTCGGGCCAGTGGCAGTCCACCAGCACCGCCTTCGCGCCGTCGAGCCGGCCGAGGTCGAGGCGTTCGACGGACGGGTCGAGGCCGCGGCCGGGGAAGTAGGTGAAGTAGCGCTCCGCCCGCGGGCGGTCCACCCGCACGCAGCAGACCGGGCTGCGGCCACCAGGGCACACGGTCGCCTGGCTCGTGTCCACGCCCTCGCGTGCCAGCCCCTCGAGGATGAGCCGCCCGGCCGCGTCGTCGCCGACCCGCGTCCAGATCTCCACCGCGCCGCCGAGCCGCGCCATGGCGGCCGCCGCCGTCGCCGCGAGGCCGCCGCCCTGGGCCAGGTAGTCCACCGCGCGGTGGTAGGTCCCCGCCATCGGATCGTCGTAGAGCCACAGGTGGTCGGCCACCGACAGGCCGATGGCGATGAGCTCCGCGGGCACGGCGTGGTCCTCCTCGCGGCGGCTGCCGCTATGGTAGCGCAGGGGGGCGGGCCGCGGCAATCGTGAAAAAGCCTTTGACTTGCGCGACGCCAATCGGTACCCTGCTGATCTACCGCCGGAGAGTTGTGTGTTCCCCCCCGAGTGCTTGGAGCGGCTGTGGCATGCCTGATCTGGTGAGCGGGATCCTGGTAGTCAAGAAGGACGGGAGCGGGATGCTGCGCGACCCGCAGAGCTTCTGGAAGACTCGCGACAAGCTGGCCAACGTGCTGCGGAGCGACGTCCGGGCGCTGCGGCTGGTCACGGGCGCGCGCATCGAGGGCGTGGTCGAGCGGGACCGGAAGTTCGGCAAGGCGGTGCGCCGCATCCACCGGGTGTGCGGGCTGCCGCCCGACCAGTTCGCCCGTCGCCGCCCCTTCGACCAGCTCGTGAGCATCGACCCCGAGGAGCGCTTCCACATCGGGCGCTCCGAGCGCATGACCATGCGGGTGATGGATCTGTTCTGCCCGATCGGCAAGGGGACCCGCGGGCTGATCGTCAGCCCTCCGAAGGCAGGGAAGACGACGATCCTCGAGGATCTGGCGAACGCGATCCTGGCCGAGCACGCGAGCGCGCGGGTCATCGCACTGCTCGTGGACGAGCGGCCCGAGGAGGTCACCACCTTCCGCCGATCCACCGAGGCCGAGGTCTGGGCCTCGAACATGGACCAGAGCTACTCCGACCACGTGGCACTCGTCAACCTCGCGCTCGCCCACGTCCGCTGCGAGCTCGAGTGCGGCGCCGACGTCGTGGTCGTCTGCGACTCGCTCACCCGCATGGCCAGGGCCTTCAACGTCGAGGGCGGCGGCTCCGGACGCACCATGACCGGCGGGCTCGACGCCTCCGCCATGCAGATCCCCCGCCGATTCTTCGGGCTCGCGCGCAACATCGAGGACGGCGGCTCCGTCACCGTCCTCGCCACCGCGCTCGTCGATACCGGCAGCAGGATGGACAACCTGATCTTCGAGGAGTTCAAGGGCACCGGCAACTCCGAGATCGTCCTCGACCGAGCCCTCTCCGAGCTCCGCATCTTCCCCGCCATCAACATCAACGCCAGCGGCACGCGACGCGAGGAGAAGCTCTACACCGAGTTCGAGCTCAAGATGATCCGACGCCTCCGCCGCGTCCTCGCCGACCAGAAGCCCGAGGAGATGATGACCCGCCTGCTCGCCCTCATGCGACGCTCGGAGACCAACGAGGAGTTCCTCGCCGACCTCCCCGGCGCCGACGAATAGCACAGGCAGGTCTCCTGCATCCTCGCGTCGGGACGGATGCGTCGACGCCGCAACGTCGCAGACCGGCGTTGACTTCCCCCGGCACTCCAGCGATAATCAGGGTGAGAGGAGTTGCAGCGTGAAGCGACTGGTTGTCGTGGTGGTGATGGGAGCGTGCGCGGTGGCGGCGCGCGGCGGCCAGCTCTCGAAGTCGGTGCTGGGGCGGGTGACGTCGGCGTGCGTGCTGGTCCAGGCGGTCGAGGGGCAGAAGGCGCAGGCCGGCTCGGGCTTCTTCGTCGGCCGCAGCGAGGTGCTCACCAACTACCACGTGATCCAGGGCGCCATCGACGGCGACGCCCAGGTCGTCGTGGTCGTGGACAGCGCGCGGAAGAGCCGTGAGGTGGTCGAGGCCACGGTCGTCGGCGCCGACGAGGAGCTCGATCTGGCGCTCCTCCGAGTCGAGCACCGCTCGTCGAGCTCTCTGCGGTTCCTGCGCGACGGCCAGCTCCGCGTCACCGG
The DNA here is from genome assembly GCA_965603035.1 of uncultured bacterium. GTDB lineage: Bacteria > Planctomycetota > PUPC01 > DSUN01 > DSUN01 > CAZDNN01. The sequence continues at coordinate 2,945 of CBFDBL010000067.1, read as the reverse complement.
CGAGGTCTGGGTCGCCGGCTACCCCTTCGGCACCCAGCCCGGCCTCGAGGTCACGGTGACCGCAGGCACCATCTCCTCGCTGCGCAAGGACGAGGACGGCGACCTGCGGCAGGTGCAGATCGACGCGTCGATCAACCCTGGGAACAGCGGCGGCCCGGTGGTGGACGGCCGCGGGGGCGTGGTCGGCGTGACCCGCGCCGTGGTGAGCCCCAAGGTGGGCGCGGGCATGGCCATCGCCATCCCCTGCGGCGCCGCCGATGCCTTCGTGAGCGAGTCGCGGCGCTTCCGCCGCCGCACCGGCTCGCTGCGCCTGCTCGGCAGGACCAGCCGCCACGGCTTCCGCGTCACCAAGGCCGAGAGGGCCGCCGAGCCGTGGGGCGCCAGCGTCCAGATCGAGCTCCGCGGCGACCGCGACGCCGACGAGGCCGAGGCCTTCACCGTCGAGATCGTGGACCGCCGCCGCAAGACACTCAAGTCCCAGGACGTCGTGCCCACCGGCCTCGAGCACCGCAAGGCCAAGACCTTGACCGTCCGCCTCAAGGGGGTGGACTACAACGACATCGCCTACTGCCGCATCGCCGACTGAGCCCCCCGCCCGAGGACGCCCATGCATCGCAGCCTGCTGGCGCTGCTCCTGGTCGCCGCGGCACCGTGGGCGCGCCCCGGCGCTCCGGCTGACACGCTGCCCGTGGCGGTCACGGTGGGCGACGCGGGGCTCGGGTCGCTGAGGGTCGGCGGCACCGAGTTGCTCGCCGACGGGGCGCCGCGCCTGGCCAAGGTCGTGCTGCGCCGGGCCGACGGCTCGACGGCCCTGGCCGACAAGAAGATCCTCGATACGGCCCGCGATGCCGAGACGATCCACCTGCGCTACGCCTGGGGCAGCCTGTATTTCACCTACGCCGCCGCGCCCGGCCGCTTCGGCCTGACGATCATCGTGGCGAACGCCTCGCAAGACACGCTGCACGAGATCTGGCTTCGGCCCCTGGCGCTGCGGCTTGCCGGCGAGGGGCTGAAGGTGCCGCGCCCGCGCGACAACGTCGGCGCGCCCTCCGTGCTGACCCTCGAGCACGACGGCGGGGTGCTGGCGCTCTGCAACCACGAGATCGACCGCCCGCTCCACCTGCGCTTTGACCGCCCGAGCAAGGGCGCCGTCCCGGTCGTCGTCTTCGCCGGCGGCGACAGGATGGTCTACGACGAGCTGTACATGCGCCGACCCATCCCGCCCGGCAAGAGCGACGCCTACACCCTCTCGCTACGCTTCGGCCCGGTCGGCTCCGACCCCCACGACCTCGCCGACGACATCTACGCGAAGTACGCGGCCAGGCACCCGCCGAAGCTCGACTGGCCGGACCGCCGGCCCATCCTGCGGCTCTTCCTCGGCGGCGGACTCCCGCGCGAGACCGTCCTCGCCTACTATCGCAACGGCGAGAAGGGGCCCCTGCCCCCACCCGACCCCAAGGCCGGCGAGGCGATCCTCGCCAAGCTCGACCGCGCCGTCGCCGCCGCCAGGCAGGTCGATGCCCAGGGCATCATCCTCTGGGACATCGAGGGCGACGCCATGGCCCACCCCGTCACCTACATCGGCGACCCGCGCCTGGCGAAGACTCTCAACCCGACGATGGACGCCGTCGCCGACGACTACTTCGCCAGGATCCGCAAGGCGGGCCTCCGCGCTGGCGTCTGCATCCGTCCCTCCCACGTCGTCTACGCCGGGGACAAGGGCACGCTGATGCAATCGTTCGGCGCCGCCAAGGACCCCTTCCGCGAGCTCGACGCCAAGGCACGCTACTGCAAGCAGCGCTGGGGCTGCACCCTCTTCTACGTCGACACCAACTACTTCTGGCGGCCCCGCGGCGAGGGCGGCAAGTGGACGCCCGGCATGCTCGACGCCGACGTCTGGCGCCGCCTCCACGAGCAGCACCCCAAGGTGCTGTTCGTCCCCGAGCACAACTACCCCCAGTACTGGGCCTACACCGCGCCCTACCAGGAGCTCGACTGCGGCTATCGCGGCATCCCGGCCTGGGTGCGCAGGGTCTATCCGAAGGCCTTCTGCGTGCCCGTCATCGAGGACGCCGACCCCAACGAAAGCCACGACCTGCTCGTGCGGATGGTCCGCGACGGCGATTGCCCCATGACCTTCATCTACGGCCTGACCCGCAACGCCCGCGCCATCGTCCGCATCCGCGCCGAGGCGAAGCTGCTCGACCAGGGCGAGCCCCAGCGCCTCGTCGGCGCCGGCGTCGCTCGGCTAGCGGCGCTCGTGTCGAAGGGCGATCTGCGCGAGCGCTTCTACGCCGCGCGGCGGCTCGGCTCCCAGTCAGCGGACGAGGCCGTCGGCGCCCTCATCGCCCGCGCCGCCGACCCCCAGGAGCACTGGCTCGTCCGCAAGAACGCCGTCATCGCGCTCGGCCAGCTCAAGGCGCAGCGCGCCGTGGGCGTCCTCGGACGGCTGCTGAAGTCCCGCGACGCCGATCTCAAGCACTTCGCCACCCAGGCCCTCGCCCGCATCAGCAAGGCCGTCGCCCCCACCGGCCTCGACGACGACCCCGACGGCCTGTCGCTCGACCCCCTCCCCGCACCCTGAAGCCCATTCCCCGGCCGCGCGCCGGTGGCGACGCTGCTCCAGGGTCTAGTCGTCCTGCGCGGGGACGAACCTCGACGTCTCGCTGTCCCAGCGGATTCGCCCGTCGTGCTTCTGCCACCATTGCTGGTACAGGCGCGCCACCCGCTTGTGACGCTCGGCGGGGCGCTCTCCCCGCAGCTTGCGCTCTGCTTGGTTCACACGGCCATCCAGCGAGCCCACCATGTTCCGCAGGGCTGCCAGCGCCGCGGCCCTGCTACAGGCGCCGTGCCCCATCGTGGTGTAGTACTCGCCCGTGGGGTCCGGCTCTCCCTGCCAGCGAAGCGCCTCGATGAACAGGGGGATGCACTCCGGCCAGTGGCGC
>CBFDBL010000066.1:0-15334 GCA_965603035.1 uncultured bacterium | reverse complement strand
CCGCGGCCAGTAGTTCCACACTTGCGCATGTGTGGAACTACTGCGTCGCTCTGCGACGCTCGGCGAGGGCGGCCGCTGCGGGCTACCGGTCCGCGCGGAAGAGGTGTTCAAGCGCGCGCGCTGGAGCTGCATCAAGTACCGTGGCACGGGCATCTTGCCCGTGGCCCACAGGCTGGAAGCCTGTGCCACAGGCCCGGGTGGGACATCCCCTGTGCGAGGCCCCACAGCAGCGTGTCTGCCGCAGCGCGTGGAGGCACGCTGGAGGCTGCGGCGACCGCGATCGATAGTTCCACACTTGCGCAAGTGTGGAACTATTGCATCGCTCTGCGGCGCTCGGCGAGGGCGGCCACTGCGGGCTACGGATCCGCGCGAAACAGGTGTTCAGGCGCTCTCTCTGCAACTGCATCAAGTACCGTGCCGCGGGTCCGGGTAGGACCTTCGCTGTGCGAGGCCCCATGAGCAGCATGGTACCTCAGCGGCGGCAGGGCCGGCGCTTTGGGCTCTCCGCTTCCTGCATCGTTCGGCTGATCGGGAGCCGACGGGGCGGACGCTTGACGCGCCGCAGGCCCGCGGCTACGATGGGGCCGTCGAGGAGCACGGGGAGAGTGTGCGGCGAGAAGGCACGATGCGAGGCGGCGGAGGGGGCAGGCACATGAGGAAACTGGGCGCGTTCCTGGTGCTGCTTGGGGGCTGGCTCACGGCCATGTGGCTCCACACGGCGGTGCGACGGATCGTCGAGTTGCGGTACTGGGAGCCGCTGCCGCTGGTGGCCGCCGTGCCTGCCCTGGGCGCTGTGCTGCTGCTGTGGGGGAGCCGGTGGCAGGTGCTCACGGTGATGTCGAGGACCGCCGGCACGCTCTACGTGATGGGCTTCGTCGTCACGATCGCCTCGCCCATCCACGTGTGGTGCAAGGTGCATCCGCTGGTGATGGCGCTGCTGGCTCTCGCCATAGTGGTTGTGCTGGGCTCGTCACTGCTCTTCGCGATCGGGCTCGATCTCGGCACCGAGGCCCACCGGCCCGGCCAGGGCCTCCAGCGGTCCGATGGGCGCGCGCGCCACTGAGCCGCGCCCGGGCGGCGGCTGCTACCCTCCCGCGGCCTTGCCCTTCTTCCGAGCTGCCCCCTTCTTGGCCCTGGGCTTGCGGCCGCTGCGCTGGCGGTCTCGGGCCTTCATCTCGGTGGCGTTGCCCTGGTCGCCCTGCTGGGCCATCCAGGCGTCGAGGCGTCGGCTGAGGGCTGCCTTGATCTTCGCGTAGGCGGGGTCGGTGGCGACGTTGTGAAGCTCCCAGGGGTCCTTGGCCACGTCGTAGAGCTCCTCGGCGGGGCGGTGCTGGTAGGCGCGGGCGCGTGCCGCGACGGCGGGCTTGCCCTTGCCTGCCTCGCGCCAGGAGGCGAGGAGCGAGCCGCGGCCCTCGCGGGTCACGGCGTTGGTGAAGGTCGCCTCGTGCGTCAGGTTGCGGATGTACTTGTGGGTGGCGGAGCGGACGGAGCGGATGGGGTAGCACTCGGAGCCGTTGATGATGCCGCGGGTGGTGTGACAGCCGTAGACGTGCTCGCGGAGCGTGTCGGCCTTCCCTTCGAGCACGGCGAGGAAGCTGCGGCCGTCGAAGCCGCGGCCGCCGTTGGCGTCGGGCGTGCCCGTGTCGATCTTCGCCGGGTCCCCGCCGGCCGCCTCGATGAGGGTCGGGGTCACGTCCACGTACTGTACCATCGCCTTCGTGGCCGTGCCCGGCTTGACGCGGGCGGGCCAGCGGACGAGGAAGGCGGTCTTGAGGCCCGTGTCGTAGCAGGTCCACTTGCCGCCGAAGGGGAACGACGAGCCCTGCTCGCTGGTGAACGCGACGAGGGTGTCGTCCTTGCTGCCCGAGGCGTCCACGATGTCGATGCAGGCGCCGAGCTGGCCGTCGAGGAAGGTGATCTCGGCGTAGTACTTGACCAGACCCTCGCGGGTCCCCGGGCTGTCGACGAGGTACGGCGGGACGGAGAGTCTGGCGGGGTGGTAGGCGGAGGCATCGCCCTTGCTCCAGGGGGTGTGGGGCTCGTTGGAGCAGACGATGAGGCAGTAGGGCTGGGCCTTGTCGCGGTTGACGAACTCGGCGATGGCCTGGGTGTTCGACGCGCCGCCCTTGCCGCCGGACAGGAACTCGTAGGGGTAGCACTGGCGCGGCTTGAAGTGGGTCTTGCCGATGAGGGCGACGCGGTAGCCGAGGGCCTTGAGGTGGTGGGGCAGGCTCCTGGTGGTCGGGTAGACGGCGCTGTGGTTGGGGTAGGCGCCGTTGCGGACGGGGAACATGCCGGTGTAGAGCTGCTGACGCGTGGGCGCGCACATGGCGGTGGCGGTGAACATGGCGTCGAAGCGGACGCCCTCGCGGGCGAGGCGGGCCATGTGGGGGGTCTTGACCTGGCGGCTGCCGTAGGGCTCGCAGTCGCACCAGGTCATGTCGTCGGCGATGACGAGCAGGATGTTGGGCTTCCGCGCCGGCGCGGCGCGGCCGATCGCGCCCGCGGCCAGCCCCGCCCCGACAGCCCTCAGGAATGTGCGCCGCGTGGTCATGTGAGCCTCCTTGTGGGGTCCCGCACCCGCCCGGCTCGCCGGTCCCGATGCTCCTACGGGTGGAGCGGGAGGAAGTCGTGCAGCGTGTTTGTCGGCACGATCCAGAACGTCTCGGACGCCGGCGGCAGCGCCTCCTGGAGGCGTGCGGCCTCGGCGAGCAGGTCGTCGCGGCTGCGGCGGAAGAGGGTGTGCTGCGAGACCTGTGTGGCGAGGGCCTCGAAGCGCTTGTGCTGCCATGCGGTGGTGTCGATGACGACCGTCGGCAGGTCGAGCTTGCAGGCTTTGTAGTAGTAGAGGCGGGGGGTGCGCCAGGGCTCGCCGAGCTCGGCGGCGACGGGCTCGCCTGCGTGCCAGGTCGCCTGGACGCTGACGGTGTGGGTGGCGAGGTGGTCGCGATGGCGGTCGTGGGGGCCGTGGGTGAAGACGGCGTCGGGCCGCACCTCGCGGACGATGCGGATGCAGTCCTTCACGGTCGGCTTGTCGGCGGCGAGGCCCATGTCCTCGTTGTCGAGCGCGTAGCGCTTCGCGATGCCGATGACGGCGTCGGCCTCGGCCATCTCCTGGCGGCGCGTGGCGACGATGGTGTCGCGCATCTCGGGGCGCGGGTAGCCCTCGCTGCCGTTCGTCATCGTCGCGACGACGACCTCGACTCCCTGATGGGCGAGCTTCGCCATCGTGCCCGTCATCGTCAGCTCGTCGTCGGGATGTGCCCCGAAGACCAGGATCCGTTTGTAATCCACAGGCAGGCTCCTCGAAATGCCGTCGGCTTCCGCCAGATTGTAGCTCTCCGGCCGAGCGCATTCAAGGGGCGGTGCCGGCAGCCGGCCAGCCGGTGCGGCGCGGACGACGGGGGGGGGGGCGGGGCAGACCGCGGGATCTGGGGTCGCACGCGGGCGGGAAGCGGGCTTGACGCGCGCGAGCGCAGGGCTAAAATAGGGGGTTCCAGGCTGGAGTTGGAGGCCCGTGCCGCCACGGTGTCCTCGGCCGGCGGTGGCCTGTCGAGGCGTTTGGGGGGCGCGCGGCCGTGCGGATCGGCGAGGAGACGCGATGCCCGAGGACCAGCGAGAATCGCGGCTGACGAAGCTGGCCGGCCTGCGGGAGCGGGGCGTCGAGCCCTACGGACGGCGCTTCCCCAAGGACCAGACGCTGGCGGAGTGCCGCGCGCTGTGCGAGGCGAAGGCCGAGGACGCGGAGCCAGGGCCGACGGTGCGCACGGCGGGCCGCATCGTGGCGCAGCGCGACTTCGGGAAGGCCGCGTTCCTCAACCTCCAGGACCAGAGCGGGGCGATCCAGGTCTACGTCCGCAAGAGCACCGTCGGCGACGAGGCCTTCGCGCTCTACAAGCTGCTCGACGTGGGCGACTTCGTGGGGGTGGAGGGGAAGCTCGGCCACACGCGGACGGGCGAGCCGACGATCTTCGTGGACCGCCTGACTCCGCTGTCGAAGGCGCTGCGGCCGCTGCCCGAGAAGTGGCACGGGCTGCGCGACGTCGAGCGGCGCTACCGCCAGCGCTACCTCGACCTGACGGCCAACCCCGCCAGCAGGGCGATCTTCACGGCCCGCTCGCGCATCATCGCGGCCGTCCGCCGCTGCCTCGAGGGCCAGGGGTTCCTGGAGGTCGAGACGCCGATGATGCAGGCGCTGGCCGGCGGCGCCGCCGCGCGGCCCTTCGTCACCCACCACAACGCGCTCGGCATGGACCTCTACCTGCGTATCTCGCCCGAGCTGTTCCTCAAGCGCCTGCTCGTCGGCACCCTCGACCGCGTGTTCGAGATCAACCGCAACTTCCGCAACGAGGGCATCTCGACGCAGCACAACCCCGAGTTCACCATGCTCGAGGTCTACCAGGCCTACGCCGACTACCGCGTGATGATGGAGCTCTCGGAGGCGATCGTCGGCGCCGCGGCCGCCGCGCGGGGCCTCGGCGACACGGTGCCCTACGGGCCGGAGGAGCGGGCGGTGCGCATCGCGCCGCCGTGGCCGCGGATCGCCTACCACGACGCCGTGCGCCGGTTCGCCGGCATCGAGCCCGCCGACGCGGCCGCCGTGCGCGCCAAGGCGTGCGAGCTCGACGTGGACCCCGCCGGCCTGCCCGACTACGTCGTGCTCAACGAGGTGTTCGAGCGCACCGTCGAGCCGGCGCTCTGGGACCTGACGTTCGTCCACGACTACCCGGCCGAGCTGTGCCCGCTGTCGAAGACGAGGCCCGGCGACCCGACCCTCGCCGAGCGCTTCGAGATCTTCGGCGTCGGGATGGAGCTCGGGAACGCCTACAGCGAGCTCAACGACCCCCAGGAGCAGGCCGAGAGGTTCACGGCACAGCTGGGCCACGACGAGACGGGCAACAAGCGGATCGACGAGGACTACGTCGTGGCCCTCGAGCACGGGATGCCGCCGGCGGGCGGCCTCGGCATCGGGATCGACCGTCTCGTCATGGTACTGACCAACGCGGCCTCGATCCGCGACGTCATCCTCTTCCCCATGCTGCGGCCGGAGCCGAGGTAGAGGGGGCTCCGTGCGCGGCCGACAGGATAGGCCCCAGGCATGAGAAAGCACCTCGAGCCACGCCGCTACCTGCTCGAGTTCGACAGCCGCGGGCTGTCGCACAGGTTCGCCGACGTGCTGGTGATCGGGAGCGGGGTGGCGGGCCTGCGCGCGGCGCTGGCCGCGGCGGAGCACGCCAGCGTGCTGCTGGTGAGCAAGGACGAGCTGCGCGAGAGCAACACCCAGTATGCGCAGGGCGGCATCGCCGTGGTGCTCGCCGCGCCCGACACGTTCGAGGCCCACATCGCCGACACGCTGACGGTGGGGCAGGGGCTGTGCGAGCGGTCGGTGGTGGAGGCGGTGGTCCGCGAGGGGCCGGAGCGGGTCCGCGAGCTGATCGAAGGGGGCGCGCAGTTCGACGAGGAGCGCGGCGAGCTGACGCTCACCCGCGAGGGCGGCCATTCGGCCGCCCGCATCATCCACGCGCAGGGCGACGCCACGGGCGCCGAGGTCGAGCAGGCGCTCGTGCGCCAGGCGACGGCGTCGCCGCGGGTCCAGTGCCTCGACCACACCTTCGTGGTGGACCTGCTGACGGCCGACGGCGAGTGCCTCGGGGCGATCCTCACGAGCGAGGTGCAGGGCATGACGCTCGTGTGGGCCAAGCAGACGATCCTGGCCAGCGGCGGCGCCGGCCAGCTCTATCGCGAGACGACCAACCCCGACGTGGCGACGGGCGACGGCGTCGCCATGGCGTACCGCTCGGGCGCGGTGCTCCAGGACATGGAGTTCATGCAGTTCCACCCGACGACGCTGTACATCGCGGGCGCGTCGCGGTGGCTGATCAGCGAGACGGTGCGGGGCGAGGGCGGGCGGCTGGTCAACCGGGAGGGCGAGCGGTTCATGGCCCGCTACCACCCCGACGGGGAGCTGGCGCCGCGCGACGTGGTGTCGCGCGCGATCCTCGCCGAGATGCGCGCCACCGGCGCCACCCACGTGTCGCTGGACCTGCGCCACCTCGACGCCCGCCGGGTCCGCGAGCGGTTCCCCACCATCGCGCGGGTCTGTGCGCGGTTCGAGCTCGACATTGCGGACGATCTGATCCCCGTGCGGCCCTCGGCCCACTACGCCATCGGCGGGGTGCGCATCGCGCTCGACGGGCGCACGTCGCTGCGGCGGCTCTACGCGTGCGGCGAGTGCGGCAGCTCCGGCCTCCACGGCGCCAACCGCCTCGGCAGCAACTCGCTGCTCGAGGGCCTCGTGCTCGGATGCCGCGCCGGCCATGCCGCAGGGCGCGCCGCCGCGGCACAGAGCGGCGACATGCCCCCCCGCCACGTCCGCGGCGAGCTGCCGTCGAGCGGGGCCGACAGCCTCGACCTCGGCGACGTGTCCAACTCGCTCAAGAGCCTCACGTGGCGCCTCGTCGGCATCGAGCGCACCGAGGACGGCCTGCGCGAGGCCGAGGAGAACATCGACTTCTGGTGCAGCTACGTCATCGCCAAGGAGTTCCACTTCCGAGCCGGCTGGGAGCTCCAGAACATGCTCACCGCCGCCAAGATCATCGCCGTCGCCGCGCGCCAGCGCCAGGAGTCCCGCGGCGTCCACTTCCGCACCGACTTCCCCCGCGCCGACGACGAGCGGTGGCGCAAGCACCTCACCTTCCAGCGCAGCACGCCATGAGGAGGGCACCGCGATGTACCGCACGGGCACGATCGAGAACTACCTGGCCGACGCCTCCGCGAAGCTGCCGGCGCCCGGCGGCGGCAGCGTGAGCGCGCTGGCCGGCGCCCTCGGCGCCGCGATGGCCGCCATGGCCGCCAACTTCACCGTCGGCAGGAAGAAGTTCCGCGACGTCGAGCCCGAGGTCGCCGCGCTGCTCGAGGAGCTCACCGCCGGCGTCGCCGAGCTCCTCGAGCTCATGGACCGCGACGTCGAGGCCTACTCCAGCGTCAGCGCGGCCTACGGCCTGCCCAGGGACACCCCCGAACACAAGAAGGCGCGCGCCGCCGCCATCCAGGAGGCGCTGAGGGTGGCCCTCGCCACCCCGCTCGCCTGCCTGCGCCGCTGCCACCAGCTCATCTCGCTGCTCGACCGCCTGGTCGAGGTGGCCAACCCCAATCTCATCAGCGACGTCGGCGTGGCCGCCATCCTGCTCGAGGCCGCCCTGCGCGGCGCCAGGCTCAACGTCGAGATCAACCTCGCCTGGCTCAAGGACCCCGCCTTCGTCGAGACGACCAACGACGAGATCAAGCAGGCCGCCTTCCAGGCCCGCGAGCTGGCCGCGTCGGTCCTCGACCGCGTCTACAAGACCATGGGCTGGACGCCCGCCTGACGGCCGCGCGGCCGCGGGCACCGAGGGAGCGATGGACTGGAATATCGCCAGGAGCCAACGCACCTGCTCGACGTGCGGGCGCGCGCTGGAGGAGAACGAGGCGTACTGCGCCGCGCTCTACGAGGAGGGCGGGGAGTTTGTCCGCCGCGACTACTGCGAGGCCTGCTGGGAGCAGGCCCGCGAGGCGGGCGGCCACTTCTCCCGCTGGCGCACCACCGTGCCGCCCAAGGAGCAGAAGCGGCGGCTCTTCGCCGCCGACGAGGTGCTCGTGGACTTCTTCACGCGCCTCGAGAACGAGACGGACGAGCAGCGCCGCCACTTCTACTACCTCCTCGCACTCATCCTCATGCGCAAGCGGATCCTGAAGTTCGAGGACATCGAGCGCGACGACGAGCACGAGTACCTCGTCCTGCGCTACCCGCCCGAGGACCGCGTCTTCCGCGTCCGCGACCCCAAGCTGACCGAGGAGCAGATCGGGGGCGTCAAGGACCAACTCTCCCAAATCCTTGACTTTCGCGTCTAGGCGCGGTACGCTCTAGCCCGGCCAGCCGGCCCGACGGCCGCGGCCCATCGTGGGCGGGGTGGTCCCACCCCGCGAGAACGGACCCGCAGCGAGGGCGCCCGCGCCCCGCGTGGCCCCCGCCCGCAGGTCCTGAGCGCGCGTCAACCCCTCGACGGAGGAGGCCCGATGATGAAAATCGAGCAACTCGCGTACCGCATCGCCGGCGAGGCCCTGGCCCTGCTCGAGAAGAAGTACCACTACCGCATCGCCGAGGACCACAAGAAGGACATCCAGAACACGATCGTCCGCAACCTCAACCAGTACCTCCAGAGCTCCAAGGAGGGGGAGCCGGCGGACGAAGGCTGAGCAGGCAGGAGACCGGCCCATGGCGAAGCTCTTCGGCAGGCGGTACACCCGGGCGCAGCTCCTGCGCCGGGTCGGCGCCGTGTCGCAGCTCGGCGGCACCCGGCTCGTCGAGCTCCAGGGCGGCAACCTCCGCGGCGTCCGCGCCGTGGATTTCGCGACGGGCTCGGGCCTCCAGTTCTCCGTGCTGCTCGACCGGGGCATGGACATTGGTGCGGCGTCGTGGTGCGGGCGCAGCCTTGCCTGGCACGGGATGCCCGGGCCGGTGCACCCCGCGTACTTCGAGCCGGAGGGGCTCGGCTTCCTCCGCAGCTTCGGCGGCGGGCTGCTGTGCACCTGCGGCCTGACCTACGCCGGCGCGCCGTGCACCGACGAGGGCGAGGAGCTGGGCCTCCACGGCCGCGTCTCCCACACCCCCGCGCGCCAGGTCTGCCTCGACGCCGAGTGGCAGGGCGACGACTACGCCTTCTGGGTCAAGGGCGCCGTCCGCGAGACCGCGGTCTTCGGCCCCAACCTCGTCCTGACCCGCAAAGTCTCCGCGCGGCTCGGCGAGGACAGGCTGCTCGTCGAGGACCGCATCGTCAACGAGGGCTTCGAGCCCGCCCCCTTGATGCTGCTCTACCACGTCAACGCCGGCTTCCCCGTCGTGGACAAGGCCACCGAGCTGCTCGCCCCCTCCCTCGCCGCAGAGCCCGTGACCGACTACGCCGCCTCCATCGCCGACCGCTGGGCCGAGTGCACCGCCCCCAGGCACGGCGTCGAGGAGGCCTGCTACCGCCACACCCTCGCCGCGGGCCCCGACGGCAAGATCGTCGTCGCGCTCGTCAACCGCAAGCTCGGCGACGGGTTCGGCTACTCCCTCGAGTTCCGGCGCTCCCAGCTCCCGCACTTCACCGAGTGGAAGATGATGGGCGAGGGCATGTACGTCGTCGGCACCGAGCCGTGCATCATGCCGCTCGCCTCCCGCGCCGAGCTGCGCCAGCAGGGCGCGCTGCCCACGCTGGCGCCCGGGGAGGAGCGCCGCGTCGACCTCGAGATCGGCGTCCTCCACTCCGCCCGCCAGATCCGCGCCGTCGAGCGCCGCATCCGCCAGGCGCTCCGCAGCAGCCGCTGACGGCCCCCCTGGGCCTTCCCGCGAGAACTCTGCGCCGCCGGCCTCGCCCACCAGCCCCACCTTCGCGCGGTGGCCGAGCGCGAACGACGCGCCTTCGAGACCCTGCCGAAGGCGACGAGCGACATCGCTCATGTCCTGACGGCGGGCCTGCCGAAGCCCCGGTTCAGAATGTCCACCACCGCCGAGAGCTGTGGATAGGGTGCGAGGGCGCGGTAGAGGGCCTTCAGGTTCGCCGTCTCGTTGGCCTCGTAGTCGGTGAGGCGTCGGCCGGCGAGGTCCACCAGCGCCTGCTCGCCCTCGAGGATATCGCGGCAGTAGATGCGAATCCACAGCACGCAGCGCAGGAAGCCCAGCCAGTCGGTCAGCAGCAGAAACTCCTCGTGGTCCAGCGGCGGCAGCCTGAGGCGCACGCGGCCGGTGAGGTAGCGGCGGTGGATGTCGCGTTCGTCGTCGAGATGCCACGTCAGGTTCCCGAGCTGTCCGAGCACGGAGCCGACGGGCGGGAACGTCAGGTCGATGACCCGGAGCCGTCCGTCCTTCCGGATGACGTGCTGCGGCCCGAGTCCGAGGCAGAAGGTGCGGTGGCGGCGGCAGAACGCCTCGAGCCGCCGGCTCATCGGCTCGGCGATCCGCCGCAGGGCATTTCGGTCGGCGTCGGACAGGCCAGCCCCCCTCGAGATGCGCAGCGCCTCGTCGAGCTGGGTCACGGTCTCTTCGGGCGGGAACGTCCTGGGCGGGCTGTCGGGGTTGAGGTCGCCGTAGAGCGCCCGCAATCGTTCCTCGTGGCGGTCGAAATGCGCTTCGACCGCGAGCACGACGTCCACTACCTCGGCGGTCCAGCGCTCGTATTGGGCCATGTCGCCCCGCTGCCAGACCCACGCCAGCGAGCGATCGCCGAGGTCCTCCATCAGCAGGATGCCGCTGCTGGGGTCGGCCCAGACCAGCTCGGGGCCGAAGCCGCCCGCCTCGTTCACGAAGGTGATGTTGGCGGCTTCGCGGTGGAAGAAGGCGGCCTCGGCGTGGTGCTTGACGATGAAGGCGCGCGCGCCGTCGCCGATGCGCCAGACCGACGAGTCCCGCTCGAGCCCGCCATGGGCCGTCCCCAGCTCCGAGACGGTGGAGAGCGCCTGCGCGCGGTCCTTGATGACCTTCACCCTCAGCCGCTCCCAGGCCAGCAGATCGGGCTGGTCCTCGCGGAGGCGCGCGATCTGCGGCGCCCTCATGGGCTGCTCCTTCCTCAGTACTTCTCGAGGCGGGGGAAGAGCGCCTCGAGCAGCTCGAGGGCGTGGCGGTTGAGCGGGGGGGTGATGCGCAGGTCGAGCTGGAGGCAGGGCTCGAGCGGCGACTCGATGCCCGCGACGACCTGGGTGATGGCGCGGTCGGAGCCTTCGAGGGTGATGTCCGCACGGGCCGGCAGCCGGCGCGAGACGGCGACCCGACGGCCACGAACGGTGACCCCGGCGCGATGGGTCTCGCCGCGGAGGGCGAGGGTGCAGTGCCAGTCGCGCTTCTCGAGCCGTCGCTCGAGGAGCGGGGCGATCTCCTCCAGGAACCGGGGCAGGTTGATGAGCTTGAACATGCCGACGCCGCCGCTCTTGCGGGCGACGTAGCCGAGCGGCTGGAGCAGGGGCGCCAGGTGGTCGGTGGCTCGGAAGAGCGCGACCCTCCTCAGGCCCTGCTTCTCGAGCAGCTTGTGCAGCCGCGTCATGAGGGCGGCGGCGATCTCCTCGCGGCGCTTGCCCGGCGCCACGGCCAGCGGCTCGACCCACGCGCGGGCGTCGCCAGGGTCGGCGCAGGCCTGGACGAAGCCGACCAGCTTCCGACCCTTATGCGCGACCAGAGCTGTCAGGCCCGGCCACAGGCGCTCGGGGCGCCTGGGCTCGGCGCCGAGGAACTCGCCGTAGCACGTGTTGCACAGGCGCGCCATGGCCACCTCGTCGCCTGGGCGGTACGCGCGGACGCGGATGCCCTTGACGCGCGCCACTGGCGGGAGGTCCTTGAGGTCGCGCTGGAGCTCCTCGCTGCGGCAGACGTCCACGAAGCCGAAGCTGCGGTAGAGCGCGTGCGCGGTGTTGCGCACGCCCGTGCCGAGCCAGGCGCACGAGCAGCGGCGGATGCGGGGGTCGTCGAAGGTGCGCCGCATGGCCGCGCGGGCGAGGCCCTTGCGGCGCCACTTCCCGCCCGTGTGCGCCCAGTCGACGAGCGCGCGCGACACGTGGGTGCCGCCCGGCATGTGGCCGACGCCCTCCTCGGTGAAGAAGTTGGCGGCGTGCTGGCCGTTCACGGTCGGGAAGACGAAGATCGCCTCGCCATACACGACGTCCATCCGCGCCACGCTGCGGCCGAGTCGGCGGCGCAGCCCGTCGAGGCCGAACCGCTCGGCGCGGGCGTCGCCGAGCCAGCGGAGATGGTGGCCTGCGTCGAGCTGGAAGCGCGGGTCCAGGCCCTCGGCCAGCGCGACCAGGCGGCCCGCGGCGTCGCGGTGGCCGGTCTCAACGAGGAAGAGCGCCGCGACGGCGGCCAGGGCCGCGTCGTCGTCGGCAGTGGCGAGTGCGCGCAGCGTGTCGGTCCCCCGCGGGTCCCGCACCCGCGCGAGGCGAGCGGCGCCGACGAGACGCCGGGCGGGGTCCCGCGAGCGCAACTGGCGCGCGGCGTAACCGAGGGGCCGCTTCTCGCCCTTCTGCCGGCCGACCAGGGCGTGGACCGCGTCGAGCCGCCCCGAGGCAGGGAGCGCCGTGTCCGCGAGGGACCGGCGCAGGGCGCGCAGGACGCCGCGCTTGAAGGGCTTGCTGCCGAAGCGCGCCTGCGGCAGCGGATGCACCGTGGCGCCGCGCTCCGCGAACCACGGGAACAGGTCGGTCCTGGCCGCCTGGCTCAGGAAGTGGATGCAGACGTCCAGGGGGGTGAAGGTCTCGAAGGGCGCGTGCTTCCAGTCGAGCTTCTTCGGGATGGCCTTGAATAAGCGGGCCAGAATGTCGTCGCCGAAGCGCCGCCCGAGCGCGCGCCAGAGCCAGAAGCCGGGCGACTCGGCGCCCTCGGCGTAGTGCCAGCCGGCGTCGAGGCCCTGGTAGCGGCGGCGGCTGTCGCGCTCGAGGGCCTCGGCGAGGTGGCCGGCGTCGAAGCCGGCCCAGCCCATGGCCATCAGGCCCACCGCGTGCAGCATCGCGCTGCCGCCGAGCACGGTCTCGCGGACCGACCAGCCGATCGGCGACCGCCACAGCAGCGGCTCGAACACGTGGCGGGCCATCGCGAAGGCCAGCTCGGCATCGCTCGCGTCGGCGCCGAGCTGCACCGTGTGCTCGCCGCCGCGCCACCAGGCGCAGCGCGCCGTGCAGCCGGGGAGCAGCTCGATGCACAGCCCCTGCTTCTTCGGCCTGTGCCTGGCGGGGAGCAGGGCATCGAGCTGGGGCAGGACGGTCCGCGCGAGGCGCAGCACCGTCGCCACCCGGCCGGCCACGGGGTCGGTGTATCGCACGACCAGAGCGCCCCGTCGGCGCGTGCGGAGCGGCGGCAGGATCTCGTAGGGCAGCGGCCCCCGCGCCGTGGGCCGACCTGCCAGATGGTCGAGCAGCCGGCGGCGCAGGAGCCGGCAGGCCGTGAGGAAATCGGCGTTGCCGACGGCGATGACGCGGCCCTTGCCGAAGCGTGTGGCCAGGGCGGCGGCCTCGCCCGTGCGGCGGTGGCTCAGCAGCGTCGTGTGCCGCCGCTTCGTCTGCACGGGGCTCCACTGCCGCAGGCACACGTCGTAGCGCTTCAGGTCGCGGACGGGCGCGGCCCCGTGGATGCGGATCGAGCGGTCGGGGTAGCCGACGACCAACTCGTGGTCGGGCTTCGGCCGGCCCGCGGCGGCGCGCGGGGGCAGGAACTCGACACTGAAGCGGCGCGCGATCGCGGCTACGGCCATCTCCTCGGCGGGCCGCCCCGTATAGCGCTCGAAGACGCCGGCCGACCCCGCCAGCAGCAGGCCGCCGCCGCGCCGCACGAAGCGCTCGATGGCATCGAGCTCGCGGCCGCTGTACGTCGCGGGGCCGTGGCCGGCGATAACGAGCACGTCGTGGCGCGCGAGGGTCGCCGCCCGCAGCGGCATCTGGTTGTCGGTCGTGTGGTAGCGGTCGTCGGGCTGGAGGCCGACGAGGTCGCGGGCCACCATCGCGTCGCGCGAGCGGTCCACGAGGATCGCCACCCTGGGCTTGTCCTTCCTGGTGCTCATGGTTCTTCCCTGTCGTTGGGTCGAGCGAGGATCTGCTCCTCACCCTCCAGGGCAGCGCCCAGCTCGGCCATCCACTCGGCGACCGCGCCGTAGGCGTAGACGCCGAGAGCCCCCACACCGAGGGTGCGGGCGCCGTCGATCGCCGACGTCAGGACCGCCGTGTCGCGGCTCGCGCTCCAGAGGTAGAGCTCCGCCGTCTCGGCATCGCCCAGCCAGTGTTGCAGGCGATAGACGGCAACGGCCGGGCCGCAGACGGCAGCGAAGACGGCGGCCTTGGGCTTCGTGTCGCCCTTCCAGATGGGCGGCTCGGCCTCCATCCAGAGCAGGTCGTGCCACTTCTGCTTCGGGTGGAGGAGCCGCCAGGTCTGGAGGTGCGCGCCGCTCGGTCTCTCGAGACTTGCCAGCCGCGCCGGCACGAACGCCGGCTTGCCAGCGGGGGCCACGCCCACGGTATAGCGCTGGAGGACGAGCCGCGGCTCGAAGCCGCGCCTCTCGTAGAAGCCGATGGCCCTGCGATCTGCCCAGACCGACACGCAGTCGCAGCCGTGCTCCCGCGACAGCTCGACGGCGCGGGCCATCAGCGCCGTGCCGATGCCGCGGCGCTGGTGGTCGCGGTGCACCTCGAGCATCGAGACGTCCAGCGTGCGGCCCAGCTCCGGCACGTCATCGCCCCACCAGACCTCCATCTCGGCGACGACGCCGGCCTCGGTCTCCGCCACGATGGGCGGAGAGCCCAGCGCGGCCATCCACAGGATGTGCTCGCGGCACTCGTCGGCGTCGCGCCACGGGATGTTGTCGGGCTCATTGCTGTGGGCATCGAAGATGGCCGCCGCGTCGTCGGGCGTGGCATACCGGATCGTCATGTCGTGTTCCCTCCATCGGCCTTGCTCCTCTGGGCCGCGGCGACCTGGAAGAGGGCGACCCCTGCGGCGACGGCCACATTGAGGCTGTCGAGGCCGCCGGCGAGCGGGATGCGCACCAGGCCGTCGCAGTGCTTGCGAACCACGGGCCGGAGGCCCGACGTCTCGTTCCCCACGACGAGCGCCGTGCGCGCCGGCCACGCGACGGCGAAGACGTCGGTCCTGCCGTCCGCGTCCAGGCCGTAGACCCAGAAGTCGGCGTCCTTGAGCTCCCGCAGGGCCTGCGCCGTGTTCGGGCAGTAGACCACGGGCACGTGGAACGCGGCGCCGGCGCTCGCGCGGACCACCTCGTCGCTGGGCAGCCGCCCGCCGCGCGTCGGCAGCACCACGCCCGCGACGCCGGCCCCCAGCGCCGTGCGGAGCAGCATCCCCAGGTTCCTGGGGTTCTGCACCTCGTCGAGCACGAGCAGCGTCGCCTGCCTGGCGCACGCGGCGAGGCACTCACCGAGGCTCAGGTGCCCGACCGGGCTGACGATGACGACGGCGCCGCCGTGGTCGCGGCTGCCGGCGCGGCGGTTCAGCTCCGCCTGCGGCACGCGATCGACCCGCACCCTGGCGGCCCGCGCCTGCTCGACGAGCGCCTCGACCCACGGCCCCCGCGCCTCGAAGGCCACCAGCAGGCGGTTCACCCGCGTGCCCGCGCGGAGCGCCTCCTCCAGCGCATGGCGGCCGTAGACGATGCTCTCGGTCACGGGATGCTCTCCTCGATGGTCGTGCGGTGCCTGAGCAGTTCGCGCTGTTCGTCCGCTCGGCTCATCTCTCTCCCTTTCGCGCGACGATGGCGAACAGGCCGGGGTGCGCCCCGTCCTCGCTGCCGGTGAGAGAGGGGAGGAAGCGGGCCTCCTCGAAGCCGCGCTC
>CBFDBL010000065.1:0-15521 GCA_965603035.1 uncultured bacterium | reverse complement strand
ATCGTACCCGCCCGTGCGATTGATGATCTGCGCGATCTCGTAAAGGCTCAATCGTCGAGGTCCGCCCGCGTGGAACACGCCGGCGAGATCGTTCGTCAGCATCTCCTCGCACAGCGCGTTGAGGCAGGCCTCGACGCCGGCGAGCAGTCGGGCCGCGGCCGCGGGGTCGCTGTGTGCGGCGGCGGCCTTGAGGCCGTCGCGGGCGCGCTGGCGGCATCGCTCGGCCGCCTTGTCGAAGCGCGAGCGGTGCAGCCGCTGCCAGAAGGCCGCGAGCTCCTCGCGCGAGGCGAGCTGGCCCGCCTCGAGGCACCGGGTGGCCCAGTCGCCGGGCTCGATGGCCTTCGGCGCCGCGGCCGCCAGGTCGAGCAGCTTGACCACGCCGACGACGAAGGCGCAGTCCTGCTCCTGGCTCGGCGTGTGGTCGAGCAGGAGGTCGAGCTTGGCGAGGTAGCGTCGCGCGGCGAGCAATGGCCGCGGGACGGCATCGCCGAGGTCGTCGAGCGCGGCTGCGGCGTCGCCCTGGCGCGCGGCGAGTGCCCGGAGTACGGTCTTGTAGCCGGCTCTGCCGGGGACGGCGAGCACGTACTGCGCGACGGCGTCGCGCGCGGCGCGGTACTTCGTGAGGGTGTAGTGGATGTCGCGGCTGGTGCCGGTGATGGGCTCGAGGCCCTGGACGAAGCGCTCGGCCTTGTCGGCCCTGGCCTCGATCTGCGCCACGGCGCTGCGCAGGGTGTTGCGGAAGAGGAAGTCGTCGGGCAGGGCGGCCAGGCCGCCGAGGTCGAGCGTCTCGATGGCGGCCTCGGCCGTGCGGAACGCGGCGTCCGCCTCGTCGCACTTCCCGTCGCCGAGCGCCTCGGCCGTCTCCGCGAGGGCCGCCACCGCCGCGCCGTAGGCGTCGAGCCGCGTCCTGTCGAGCTCGACGCCCTCGGCGCGCTCGAGCAGGTCGGCGACGCGCACGAGGCAGCGCCGCACGTCGGGCAAGCTGTGCGCCGTCGCCAGGCTCCGGGGCGTGAGCACGGCGTTGACGTACCCGCCCACGCCCGGGAGGTCCTCGCGGATCTTCGCCTCGTAGGCCTCCGCGACCTGCTCGAAGGTGGCGCCCCCGAAGTCGCACACCGGCAGCGGACGAGCCGCCTTGCACCCCTCGCGCCGGCACGTGATGGTGAACTCGCGGTAGAGCCCGTCCGAGAGCTTGACGTCGATGCTGTCGAACCAGGTGGTCCAGTTCGCCCAGTCGGCGGGCGCGTGCTCGTCGATCGTGCCGACCGGCCACCACGACAGCCCGAGCCCGACCTTCGGCGCGACGGACACCTGGATGCCGTTCGGCGTGTCGAGCGGGTCGGAGCGCAGGGTGGACCACGCCAGGGCGTACTGCGGCTTGAGCACCTGGGTGGCGACGAGCGCGAGGACGGCGAGGACGGCGACGAGGAGGAGGAGCGTCTGCACGATGCGTCGGCCGCGCCGCGGCTTGACCGCGACGTGGAGGGTCGGCTCGGTCTCCCGCTCCCCGGCCTGGATGGTCGCGCTCGTGGGCCTCGGCACGCCGGCCACGGGGATGGTGCCGGCCGTGGGCGCGCCGGGCACGCCGGTGCCTGGCGCGGCGCGGCGCACGGCGCCAGGGGTGAGGAGGGTCTCCTCCGTCCTGGGCCGCTCGCCGCCGACCTCCTCGAGGACCTGGGTGCGGTCGATGGGGGCGGTCGGCGCGCCTCGGCCCGCCACCTGGGTCCTGTCGATGCCGTCGGTCCCTGGCCGGCCGCTGACGAGTGCCTCGTGGAGCTCCGCGGCGTCCTGGTAGCGCCGCTGGGGGTCCTTCTCGAGGCAGCGCATGACGATGACGGAGTCGGCGAGGGGGACCTCGGGGTTGACCTCGTGGGGTGCGGGGGGGACCTCGTTGACGTGCTTGTCGCGGATGACGAAGGCGGTGGGGCCGTCGAAGGGGATGGTGCCCGTGAGGAGCTGGTAGTAGAGGACGCCGATGGCGTAGACGTCGCTGCGCTTGTCGGCGTCGCCCTCGAACTGCTCGGGCGCCATGTAGTGGAGGGTGCCCATGACCATGCCGGAGGACATGGTGACGCGCTGGCTGGCGGAGAGCAGCCGGGCGATGCCGAAGTCGGTGAGCTTGATGCTCGAGTGCCTGATGGGCTCGTCGACGGTCTTGATGGCGATGAGGACGTTGCTGGGCTTGATGTCGCGGTGGATGAGGTCCACCTCGCGGTGTGCATAGCCGATGGTGTCGGCGACGGCCTCGATGATGATGCGCTTGTCGGCGAAGGTCAGGACGCGCTTCGAGCGGAGCAGGTGGTCGAGGTCCACGCCCTCGACGTACTCCATGAGGTAGAGGGTGTGCTCCTGGTCGTAGCCGAAGACCTGGACGATGTTGGGGTGGCGGAGGTTGGCGACGAGGCGGGCCTCGTGGAGGAAGCGCTTGAGGAACTGGGTGTCCTCGCGGTACTCGGGGCGGAGCATCTTGGCGATGTAGATGGCGCCGAGGGTGACGTGGCGCACGCGCCACACCTCGCCCATGCCGCCCACAGCCAGCCGGTCGAGGAACTCGTAGTCCCCCACCCGCCGGACCGGCTTGTCCTCATCAGCCACGTCCGTGCCCTCGCACATGGATGGCCACACTATAGCCGCTCGGCGAGGGGGAATCAAGCCGGCCTCACTGGAGGCGACACCCCCCAGCCCCTCGGGAGCTGGCTCCCCGGGATGCGACGCTGGCCGCGGGCGTCGGCCCTGGCGAGGCGCGCCGAGCCGTCAGGCCTGCCAGGCTGCGGGCGCGGGGCCTGCGCCGCCGTGTGCGGCCGTCTGCGTGTCCCTCTTCGTCCCGGAGCGCATCGGGGGCAGGCAGACGGCGAACGTGGTGCCTTCGCCCTCGACGCTCTCGACCTCGACCCTGCCGCCGTGCTCCTCGACGATCTTCTGCGACACGGGCAGCCCGAGGCCCGTGCCCTTCGAGCCCTTGGTGCTGAAGAAGACGGTGAAGAGCTTGGCGAGGGTCTCCTGCGACATGCCGCAGCCGGTGTCCTCGACGACGATGCGGACCATGCCGTCGGTCGCTGCCGCCGTCGTGCGCACCGTCACCGTGCCGCCGCTGCTCCCGCAGGCGTCCACGGCGTTCATCACGAAGTTCATCAGTGCGCGCTTGATGCCCTTGGGGTCGAGCTCGACGCGCCCGATCGAGGTGTCGGGCTCGAAGCCCAGGGGCACGCTCTTGGCCTTGGCCCGCTCGCCGCACATGGCGACGACGTCCGCGCACAGCGCGTTGACGTCGGTCGGCTCGCAGGAGGGCTCGCGCTCCTTCGAGTAGGTGAGCAGGTCGTAGACGAGTTCCTCCATGAAGGCGTTGTTGCGGGTCACCATGTCCCAGCCCTGTCGGACCCGCTCGATGTTGTCCTGCTGGAGTCCGAGGTCGAGGATGAAGGCGCCGCCCTTGATGCCCTGGAGGATGTTCTTGATGCAATGGGTGAGTCCGGCGAGGGTCTGGCCGACGGCGGCGAGGCGCTCGGAGCGGACGGCCGTCTCGTGGAGTCGGGCGTTGGCGACGCACACGGCCACCTCGCCGGCGGCGACCGAGAGCAGCTCGAGGTCCTCCTGGGTGAATTCCCTGATGCCGGTGACCGAGTCGACGTGGACGGCGCCGAGCACCTCGTCGCGGAAGACGAGGGGCGCGATCATCATCGAGCGGATGCCGAGGGCCATGATGCTCTGGGACATGGCGAAGCGGTCGTCGGCGGCGGCGTCGCGGCAGAGCATGGCCTGTCGGGTGTGCATGGCCTGCTTGAGGGCGGTCTGCGAGATGGGCGTCTGTGCGGCGCGCTTCTGGACGCGACGCTTGACGGCGGCGGTGCTGACCTCGTCGCTCTCGGGGTCCACGAGGACGATGAAAGCGCGCTCGGCGCTCTCGAAGATCCCGAACAGTGCCGAGAGCACCCGCTCGAGGATGTCCGAGAGGTCGAGCGTAGCGGCGGTGGCCCGCGAGATCTCGTAGCTGGCGCGCAGCCGGCGCTCGAGCTGCTCGGGGGCGCCCGTCGCGGTCGGCTGGATCAGGGTCGAGAGGCGGGCGGGGTCCACCGAGCCGACCTCGCTGTAGTCGACCTCGTCGTGGAACAGCTCGTCGAACGACGTGGCCTGGCGCTCGGGGCCCTCGGGCTCCTCGGCGTCCTCGGGGATGGGGACCTCGCTCATGCCCTTCTGCCACATGAGGGTCGGGCCCCCAGTCTCCTCGCCGGCGCGGAAGGTCAGGGTGGTGTTGCCGACGAGCAGCTCGTCGCCGGGCCGGAGCGTCCAGCGTGCCTGGGGCTGCTGGTTCACGAGGGTGCCGTTGCGGCTGCCCTCGTCGATGAGCACCCAGCCGCCGCCCTCGTAGACGATGCGCGCGTGGTAGCCCGAGACCCCGGGGTCGGCCAGGCACACGTGGTTGCTCGGCGCACGGCCAATGTGGGTCACGCTGCCCAGCCGGTGCTCCTTCGACCCCTCGGCCGTGTCCCAGCACAATGTAGCCATAGTCTCCCCCAACCGGGCTCTGCTCGACCCGGCCTCGTTCCGGTGTGCTATCTTGCGGAGAGGACCCCGCCCCGGCCACACGACCCACCACGATGATAGCGGCCAGGGCCGCCGCCGTCAAGGCCAGGTGCGAAAGTGCCGGCCCCCAGCCCATGCCCCGTGCGGGAGCACGGGCGCTTGCGCGGCCCGCGGGATGGGGCTATACGTATGGGTGCGGGAGCCGCGCGCAGGAAGCCGCGGCGAAGCACCGCTGACGCGAGCGGGGCCGAGGTCGCATCGCGTCGGCGGGACGCCCTGCCTGGCGCGCTGGGGTCGGACCGGATCCTCCATCTCGGGGGCAGCGATGCGCATCGTCTCTCGTCTGGCGCTGATTGTGGTGGGGGTGATGTCCATGGGGGCTGTCGAAGGCGGGCAAGACACGGTTGCGCTGAGAGGCCGTGTGGTGGATGCGCAGAGCGGTGAGCTGCTGGCGGCCCGGGTCTACATCCGCTCGGCCGATGGCCGCTGGTTCTTCGCGAAGTCCGCGTCGCCCGATGGCTCGGCCGTCGAGTACCGCAAGCAGCGGTTCGAGACCAGCGTGGAGATGCACACGACCCTGTCGCCTCATCCGTTCATCGCACGCGTCCCGCGCGGCCGCTACACGGTGAGGGCCGAGCGCGGCAAGGAATGGACGCCCGCTGAAGCAGCGGCGGACGTCGGCGACGAGCCGGCAGAGGTGACGCTCCGCCTGCGGCGGTGGGCCCACATGGCGGCAGGGGGCTGGTACTCGGGCGACACCCACGTGCACCGCTCGCTCGAGGAACTGCCCAACGTGATGCTGGCCGAGGACCTGAACGTCGCTCTGCCCCTCTCCTATTGGGTCACCAGCGCCTACCAGGCGCCGCGGAAGAGCGCCGTGAAGCCTGACCCGATCCGCGTCGATGCCACGCACGTGATCTACCCGGTCAATACCGAGTACGAGCTCTTCCGCGTCGGCCCCAAGCGCCACACCCTCGGCGCCGTGATCATTCTCGGCCACAGGACCCCCTTCACGCAGGGCGCGCCGCCGGTCGCCCCCATCGCCGAGCGAGCCCGCACGGAAGGAGCGCTGCTCGATCTCGACAAGCATTCCTGGCCCTGGTCGCTCATGCTCGTCCCCGTCATGAAGGTTGACCTCTTCGAGCTCGCGAACAATCACTGCTGGCGCACCGAGTTCGGATTCCGCCGATGGACCATCGACGCCGTGCCGGCTTCCTGGGGCCTCGAGCGCGACGAGCGCGGGCTCACGGAGTGGGGGTGGATCGACTTCGGGCTCAAGACCTACTACGCGCTGCTCAACTGCGGCTTCCGCATGAGGCCCACCGCAGGTACCGCCTCGGGCGTCCATCCCGTGCCGCTGGGCTTCGGGCGGGTCTACGTCCACGTCGATGGCGAGTTCAGCTACGCGAAGTGGATGCACGGCCTGTCCGCTGGCCGCAGCTTCGTCACGACGGGCCCCCTGTTGCTCGCCGAGGTGGACGACCTGGCGCCGGGCTCGACCCTCGTCGCCAGAGGCCCGAAGACGTGCCGCATCAGCGGCGTCGCCCACAGCATCCGGCCGCTGCGTGCCATCGAGGTCGTGGTCAACGGCGACGTGGTCAAGCACCTCGATCCCTCGAACAAGGCGACGGAGGCCGGCAGCCACACCTCAGCCTTCGGGACCGACATCGCGCTCGACGGCAGCTCCTGGATCGCCGTTCGGGCCTTCGAGAAGCGCCCCGGGGGCCGCGTCCGCTTCGCCCACAGCAGCCCGGTGCACGTTGAGATCCCGGGTCGGCCCCTACGGCCACGGCGCCGCGAGATCGACTACTTCGTCCAGCGCATGCAGGAAGAGCTGAAGCGCAACGAGGGCGTCCTCCGCCCCAACGAGCTCGACGAGTACCGCCAGGCGCTCGCCATCTACCAGAGGATCGCCGCGCAGGCCCGCTGAACAGGAGGCGATGTCTGATGCGCCCCACGATGGTGTCCTGTCTGCTCGCCCTGGCGTGCTCCTCGGCGGCCGCCGACAAGCCCGTGCCCTGGACGAGCTGCCTGCGCCAGAAGCCTGCCTGGTACGCCACGGCCGATGCCCTTCGCATCGCCGACAACGTGCTGCTCTACCAGCGCGCCGACGGCGGTTGGCCCAAGAACATCGACATGGCCGCCAGGCTCGACGCGAAGGCCGTGGCCAGGCTCCGCAACGAGAAGGGGCGCCACGACTCGATCATCGACAATGGCGCGACCCACACGCAGATGCGCTACCTCGCCAAGGTCCACGCCGCCACGCGCACCGAGCGCTTCAGGCAGAGCTTCCTCCGAGCCATGGCCCTGTTGCTCAGAGCTCAGTACCCCACCGGCGGTTGGCCGCAGCACCTCATCAGGCCGCGCGGCTACTCCCGTCACATCACCTTCAACGATGGCGCCATGATCGGCGTGATGTCGCTCCTGCGCGAGGTGGCCGCAGGGAAGCCCGATTTCGCGTTCGTGAACGCCAAGGGGAGGCTCGCAGCGGCAAAGGCCGTCGAGAAGGGTATCGCGTGCATCCTCAAGTGCCAGATCCGCGTCAAGGGCGCCCCGACGGCCTGGTGCGCGCAGCACGACGCGAAGACCCTTGAGCCCCGGCCCGCGCGCAGCTACGAGAAGGCCTCGATCAGCGGCGCCGAGAGCGTCGGCATCGTCGGGTTCCTCATGGAGCTCGACGACCCCAGTCCAGCCGTCATCGAGGCCGTGCAGGGCGCCGTCGCGTGGTTCGAGGCAGCGAAGCTCGCCGGCATCCGCCAGGCCTCCAAGCGCGACCCCGCCAAGCCCAAAGGCTATGACAAGGTGATCGTGCAGGACCCCGACGCGCCGCCGCTCTGGGCTCGCTTCTACCAGATCGGCACCAACCGCCCCATCTTCTGTAGCCGCGACGGCACCATCCGCTACAGCATCGCCGAGATCTCTCACGAGCGCCGCACGGGCTACGCCTGGTACGGCACCTGGCCCGCCAGGCTCCTGGCCCGCGACTACCCAGCCTGGCAGAAGCGCTGGGCACCCGGCAACAACGTGCTCAAGCACAAGTGAGAGTCAGGGAAGGAGATGTCGATGCTTCGACCCAGCACCAGAGGCCCGCTGAAGCGGCATCCGGAGAACCCGATCCTCTGCCCAGGCGACATGCCCTTCCGCTGTTACGCGGTCTTCAACTCCGGGGCGACGCTCTTCGACGGCAAGGCGCTCCTCCTCCTGCGGGTCGAGAGCTGCGAGCGCAAGAGCGACTTCCACGTCGCCACCAGCGCCGACGGCGTGCACTTCGACGTGAGCCCCGAGCCGATCGACTACCCGCTGACGGAGACCGAGAAGCGGTTCGACAAGGCCCATCGCTTCGACATGCGCATCACTCGGCTCGAGGGCACGTGGTACGTGACCCACGCCTCGTGGCTGGGGCGCTGGGGCTGCTCGATGGGCATGGCCACGACGGAGGACTTCGCCCACTTCGAGCCGCTGGGACGGCTGTCGGTGCCGTCGAACCGCAACCACGTTCTCTTTCCCGAGAAGATCGGCGGGCTCTACTGCCGGCTGGAGCGTCCGCAGCACATCAACGGCAAGGGCGAGACGTGGGTGAGCTATTCGCCCGACCTCGAGTTCTGGGGCCGCTCGATGCCGCTGAACATGCCCGCGCTCAAGTGGGGCGGGAACAAGAACGGCGCGGGCGCCGTGCCCATCAGGACCGAGCACGGCTGGCTCGAGATCTACCACGCCACCGCCTCGACCTGCTCGAGCGAGAACTACTACCTCGGCGCCATGCTGCTCGACCTCGACGACCCCTCGAAGGTGGTCGCCGCGCCCACCGAGTTCATCCTCGCCGCCGAGGAGGTCTACGAGTGCGTCGGCCAGACGCCGAACGTCGTTTTCACAAACGGCGCGGTCGAGATGCCCGACGGCACGCTCAACGTCTACTACGGCTGCGCCGACACCCGGATGGCCCTCGCCCAGACGACGGTCGGCGCGCTGGTCGACTACTGCCTGGAGGCCCGGTAAGCCATGGCGAGCCCGCGACGCAACGCGCTCGGCCTCTCGCTCCACTTCTTCAGCGGCTACGAGCCGGGGTTCGACCTCGACGTGCACCCGGCGATGCTGGCGGCGCACGGCTTCCGCGCGCTCGAGCTGCCGCCCATCGACTCGCCGCTGCTCGCCGACGAGGCCAGCCTGCGCCACGTCCGCCACACGCTCGAGGGCGTCGGCCTGAGGCCCTGGTCCATCCACGCGCCCTTCGGCGCCGAATCGGACATCGGCAGCGCCGAATCGGACATCCGCGAACGGGCTCTCTCCGAGGCCCGGCGCCAGCTCGACAGGCTCAGGATGCTCGGCGGCCGGTGCCTGGTCGTCCACCCCAGTGCCGAGCCGATCGAAGCGAGCGAGCGGGCGGCACGGCTGCGCCAGTCGCAGGAGAGCCTGCGCCGGCTCGCCGACGCCGTGTCGCCGGACGAGGAGGCCGTGCTCGCCGTCGAGATCCTGCCGCGCACCTGCCTCGGCCACGACAGCGAGGAGCTGCTGGCGCTCATCGAGCCCTTCGACCCGCGCTGCGTCGGCGTCTGCCTCGACGTCAACCACGCCAACCTGCGCGAGGACCTCGTCGCGGCCACCCGCCGTCTCGGCCCGCGCATCGTGACCACCCACATCTCGGACAACGACGGCGACGACGAGAGGCACTGGCTCCCCGGCAAGGGCGTCATCCCATGGCGGGAATGGGTCGAGGCCCTGCTCGCCACGGGCTACGACGGCCCCCTGGTCTACGAACTCGGCTGCCGCAAGGTCGCCGACCCGCCCGGGTCGATGGACCAGATGCTGGCGGCGTTGCGGGCGAACGCCGAACGCTTCCTGCTCGGGCCCGCCTGACGCCCAAGCTGACCCTACTTCGCCGCGGGCACGAGCCGGAGCTCGCTGACGGTGAGGCCGCGGCCCACGGCCTTGGCGATGGCCAGGGCCTTGAGCCTCACGGTGTGGGTGCCGGCCTTGGCGATGGCGAGCCGGCCGAGGCGCGTGGCGGCCTCGGGCACGTGCTTCGAGCGCGGGCTGTCGATCCTCTCGTGGGGCACGATCTTCCCCGCGACCTTCTGGCGGCCGACCGAGACGGCTACCCTGTGGCCGCCGCGCCACTCCTTCCCGCGCAGGGCCGTGTGCACCACGACCTCGAAGTCGCCGGGCGCCGTGACCTGGACGTCCCAGCTCGCCCAGTTGCCCTTGGTGTGCCAGTTCTCGGTGATGCCGCCGCGGTCGATGCGGAGCTGGCGGCCCGTGCTCGGCACGTGCAGGTCGGCCATGTGCGCGGGCAGCGAGATGCTGCCGTCGGGCTGCTGGCGCGGCGTGGGGACCACGTCGGCATCGCCCGCGACGTCGAGCACGACGACGGAGAAGCGCTTGTCGGGCTTCCTGCGCGGCAGCGTCAGCTCCAGCACGTGGTGATCGAGCGCGGGGTCGCTCGACTGCGCGACCCCGACCGTCGCCTTCGGGTCGGCCAGCAGGCGGGCCGCCTTCACCTTGCTTCGCAGGCCGTAGAGGGCGAATCGGCCCCGCGGCCACTTGCGGAAGAGCAGGTAGAGCTTGCCCCTCTTCTGCGTCATGCGGCCCCAGTCGAACTCGTAGGGGAACGGGCTCGCCGAGGTGCCGTGAATGGCCTCGCCGTTCACCCGCATCCACGCGCCGATCTCGCGGAGGCGGTCGATGCTCGGCTTCGGGATCCGGCCCTCCTTCGTGGGGCCGACGTTGAGCAGGTAGTTCACCCCCTTGCTGGCGAGATCGACCAGGAGGGTGAGCAGGGTGTCCACCGACTTCCAGTTGCGGTCGTAGGCCTTGAATCCCCAGGTGTCGTTCATTGTGGCGGGGGTTTCCCAGTCGCCGACGACGCGGCCGGCGGGGATCTGGTTGTCGCCCATGGAGCCGTAGTCGCCGATCTCGTGGCCCACGCGCCCGCTCACCAGGCACTCGGGCTGGAGCTTGTGGACGAGGCGCTTGAGTCGCCGGCTCCACGCGAGCGGGATCTGGCCGGGGGTGTCGTACCAGATGAGGCCGATGGGGCCGTACTGGGTGAGGATCTCGGTGACCTGGGGCACGACCTTGTCGCGGAGGTACTGCGCGTAGTCCTTGCGCTCCTCGTCGAAGTCCCAGAAGTTCCGCGCCCCGTTCGGCTCGTGCCAGTCCTGCCACTGGGAGTAGTAGAAGCACAGCTTCAGCCCGTGCTTCTTGCAGGCCTTGGCCAGCGCGGCCATGGGGTCCTTGCCCCACGGCGTGCGGTCCACGATGTCGTAGTCGCTGCACTTCGAGTCGTACATCGCGAAGCCGTCGTGGTGCTTGCTCGTGATCACGATGTACTTCATCCCCGCGTCCTTCGCGAGGCGGACCCACGCGTCCGCGTCGAACTCGACGGGGTTGAGCTTCTCCGCCAGCTTCTCGTACTCCGCCACGGGGATCTGCGCGCGGTACATGATCCACTCGCCGATGCCTGCGATCTTCTCGCCCTTCCACGTCCCGGCAGGCACGCAGTAGAGGCCCCAGTGGATGAACATCCCGAACCGGGCCTCGCGCCACCACGCCAGACGGTCGGTCTTCCTGGGCTTTCGCTTCGCCTTGGCCACGTCGCTCTCCTTCCTGTGAGGGTCAGCCCTTCCTGGGCTTGTAGGCGGGGTTGGGCTTGGGCATCCTGGCGTGCACGTGCTGGAGCCAGGCCACGAGCTTCGCGTCGAGCTCCCGGACCTTGTCGGGCGTCGTGGGTGCGAGGTCGGCCGTCTCGCCGAGGTCCTTGTCGAGGTTGAAGAGCTCGAAGGTGGGGCCTTCGTAGCGCTTGATGAGCTTCCACGGGCCGCTGCGGATGATGCTGTAGGGCACGACGCGGCCGCGGTAGTGCGGGAAGTGCCAGAAGATGGCGTCGCGCGTCAGTGCGCCGCGCCTGGTGAGCAGCGGCATGAGGCTCTCGCCGTCGATGCGGCGGGCGCTCTTGAGCTTCCTGCCGGTCGCGGCGACGACGGTGGGGAAGTAATCCACGCTGGTGACGGGCACGTCGCACGTCGAGCCTGGCTCGGCCACTGCGGGCCAGCGGACGATGAGCGGGACGCGGATGCCGCCCTCGTAGGGATAGCCCTTGCCCGAGCGCAGCGGCGCGTTGTGGGTGGGGCCGAGCAGGCCGCCGTTGTCCGACGTGAAGATCACGAGCGTGCTGTCGGCGAGCTTCAGCTCGTCGAGCGCCGCCGCGATCCGGCCGACCGCCTGGTCCACGCTGTGGACCATGGCGGCGTACTTGGCGTTCTTCTGCTGAGTCTTGGGCTTGGCGTCGTAGTGTGCGGCGAGGTCCTTCTTGGCCTGGATGGGGGTGTGGACGGCGTAGTGGGCCATGTAGAGGAAGAAGGGCTGCTTCCCGCCGTGCTTGCGGATGAAGGCGACGGCCTCGTCGGCCTCGCGGTCGGTGAGGTACTCGCCAGTCTTGCGGGGCTTGAGTGTGGGGATGCCCTGCGGGAGGCGGCGGTTGGCGTAGGGGTCGAAGTAGCTGGGCGGCTGGCCGTAGTCGCACCCGCCGAGGTTGACGTCGAAGCCCTGGCGGTCGGGGTAGTGGTCGTCCATGCCCAGGTGCCACTTGCCGATGTGGCAGGAGACGTAGCCGGCGGGCTTGAGGGCCTCGGCGATGGTGATCTCGTCGGTCTCCAGCCACAGGGCGTTCTGGGGGCACAGGAGCTGGCGGTTGCCGCCGGCGTAGCCGCTGGGGTTCTTGCCGTCGGCCGGCATCGTGCCGCCCTGGAAGCGGGCGCGGATCCAGTCGGTCACCCCCAGCCGCGCGGGGTAGCGCCCCGTCATCACCGCGGCCCGCGTCGGCGAGCACACGGCGCAGGCGGCGTAGGCGTTGGTGAACCGCATGCCCTGGCTCGCGAGCCGATCGAGGTGGGGCGTCTCGTAGTACCGGCTGCCGAAGCAGGCGAGATCGGCCCAGCCGAGATCGTCCACCAGGATGAGCACGACGTTGGGCGGACCCTCGCCCCGCCGCGGCGCAGCGGACGCCATCTCACCGAGAATGCTGCCTGCGACCGCGGCCGAGACGCTGCGCAGGAACAGGCGACGCTTCATCACGGGCACACTCCTTCCTTCGACGACGAGCCGAGACCGATCGCGCGGGCATCGTACAGGAAAGGCGCGGGGGTTGCAACGAGGCGCCGTGCGCGGCTATCATAGGCGGGAAGCACGGCTGCACAAGGACGAGCGTCGCGATGAGCAACAGGGGCGAACGCGTGGTGAGGCTGCTGGTGATCGCCGCCGCGACGACGGTCGCGGCCTACCTGCTCATGTGTCTGGCCGTCTACCTGCTCCAGGCGCGGCTCGTCTACCTGCCGCACCGCACGCTGCTCGCAACGCCCGACGACGTCGGCCTGCCCTACGAGCGCGTGGCGCTCGCCGCAGCCGACGGCGTCGCGCTGGCCGCCTGGTTCCTCCCGGTCGAGGATGCGCGCGGCGTCGTGCTCCTGTGCCACGGCAACGCGGGCAACCTGTCGCACCGGCTCGACACGCTGCGGATCCTGCACGGCCTGCGGGTCAGCACCCTCATCTTCGACTACCGCGGCTACGGCCAGAGCGAGGGCACGCCCAGCGAGGAAGGCACCTACCGCGACGCCGAGGCCGCCTGGCGATGGCTCGTCGAGCAGAAGCGGGCGAAGCCCGAGCGCATCATCGTCTTCGGCCGGTCGCTGGGCGGCGGGGTCGCCTCGTGGCTCGCCGCCGAGCGCGAGCCGGCGGCGCTCGTCCTGGAGTCGACCTTCACCTCCCTGCCCGACGTGGGGGCGAGCCTCTATCCCTTCCTGCCCGTGCGGCTGCTCGCCCGGATCCACTACCCGACGCTCGAGCGCATGGCCGCCATCGAGTGCCCCGTGCTCGTCGTCCACAGCCCCGACGACGAGCTCATCCCCTACAGCCACGGCCGCGCGCTCTTCGACGCCGCCCTCGGCCCCAAGCACTTCCTCGAGCTCGAAGGCGACCACAACAACGGCTTCGAGCTGACCGGCCAGGCCTACGCCGACGGCCTCGACGCGTTCCTCACCCGCTGCCTCGGGCGCTGAGCCTCCCCCTCCCCTCCTCGTCCCTACGCTCCGCGTGGGGACGCACCGCACCGCCGCTCCCGCGGCACGAGGGCGCGCCGAGCCCGCGACGCGAAGAGAGGGAATCGAGGACGAGGACGACGACGACGACGAGGACGAGCCGGAGGAGGACGACGGCGGGTTCAGAGGAAGATCTCCTTGCGGTGCAGCTCGCCCCGGGGCACGCGGCCCCGCTCGAGCATCCGCTCGACGAGCGCCTCGCCGCGGCCGCGGTGGGCGTAGAGCGCCTTGCCAGGGCTCACGTGCTGGTTCCACCAGTGCTCGTAGACGGCGACGAGTCGCTTGTGCTTCGCGAGCGCCGAGGGCACGGCGTGCAGCATGGCCATCTCGCGGCGCTTGCGCTGGAGGTAGCGCCCGACGATCTGCGGCAGGATGCGCGACAGCCACGTGTCCTCGCGAAACTCGACGTAGCGCGGGATCACGTAGCGCGGCCGCCGCAGCGGCCCGAGCGCCTCCGCCACCGAGCCCGTGAACAGCGCGCTCTCCTCCTCGCTCGCATCCCGCAGGAACACCCGCACGTAGCCCCCCGCCCTGTCGCTGGCGGCGACCCGGCACCGCCCGCGGATCAGGCGCGTGGCGCGCAGCGCGCCCAGCACCGCCTCGCCGACCGCCAGGCTCAGCGAGCTGCCCGTCCAGGGGTCCGTCGCGAGGGTGAACGGCGGGAACCCTGCCCCGCCGCCGCCCAGGGGCCGCGCCTCGAGCGCGTGCACCGGCTCGGGGCTGTAGGGCTCGCCCACGCGCCACAGGCCGCGGAACTGCGCGCGACGCGCCGTCCGCGCCAGCATGTCCGCGTTCAGCACCCCCATCGACCCCTCGATCCCCTCGGGCCTCAGCTCCGTGAACGCCGCGTGCACGTGGCCCACCCCCTTCTCGATGGCGCCGTCGTCGGTCAGGCCGAACACGCTGCGATGCTTGGCGATGAACCGCACGTAGTCATCGAACCCCTTGCTGAACTCCGGGGCGACGCACACGACGTCCCAGTTGTTCGCCAGCTTGGCGGGGTCGGCGGGGTCGAGGCGGATCGAGCGGCCGCGGAGCTGACGCACCGAGGTGGACGTCGTGACGCTCGTCAGGTCCACCAGCACGTTCACCGTCTCGGCGTCCCAGCCCTCGCCCAGCAGCCCGCGCGTCCCGACCAGGCAGCGGGTCATCCCGCGCTGGAACAGGTCGGTGATCAGGGCGACGTAGACCCGCGGGCACCAGTCGCCGCCGCGGCCGCGCAGGACGTGGAAGCCCTGCTCCTCGCTGAAGACCAGCTCGACGTCGAGGCCCTGCGCCCCAAGCCAGGCGGCGGCACTCGCCTCGAACGCCTCGGCGAGATCGTCGTCCACGAGCACCGTCGAGCCGGTGACCAGGACAGGGTCGAGGTCGTCGGTCTCGGGCGCGGCCACGAGCGCGCGGAAGGCCGCGACGGCGCCGCCCGCCTCCTCGTCGAGCGGGTTGCCGACCTCGCTGCTGACCGCCGACGTCTTCTCGTAGTCGGTGACCACGACCGCCCTGATGGCGTCGCCGAGCGCCGCGCGCTCGGCCCGCAGGATCGGCACCAGAGCGGCCATCTTGCTCCGCGAATAGGCCATCACCCGACCCACCGGCGACGCACACGCCTGGCTGCCCGTCTCCGTGATCTGCACCCCCAGCATCCGCAGACGACCCACGGCCCGCTCCGCGAACCCGTGGTCCGACGCCTCCGCCGACCGCCGCAGACGGTGCCGGATGTAGCGATCGAGCACAGGCACCAGGAGCGCCATCTCGGGCACCTCGCCCGCCGGCGCCTCCGCATCCGGCACCGGCACCCCAGCGGGCAGCGGCAGGCGACGCGCCATCAGGAACAGGCGGGCGGCGAGCGCGAAGTCGGGGTCCCGCTGCTCGAAGGTCGTCCAGCTCCGCATCCTGCCCGTCGGCAGCTCGCGC
>CBFDBL010000064.1:0-15595 GCA_965603035.1 uncultured bacterium | reverse complement strand
GCGATGTCGAGGTTGTGGACGTGCTGCTCGACGATGTGGTCGCCGGACATCTCGATCCAGAGCTGCCAGTTGCCGCCGCGGCACAGGTCGCCGGGGCTCTTGGGGTTCATGGGGTTGTTGTGGAAGATGCGGCCCATGTTCCAGGCCACGCGGCCGCCCATGATGCGGCCGTAGGCGCCCTCCTGGAGCTCCTGGTAGCGGCGGTTGTAGCCCTGCTCGTGGCGCCGCTGGGTGCCGGCGACGACCATCAGGCCCTTCTTGTCCGCCAGCTCGCCCGCCTCGATCACCATCCGCACGCCAGGGGCGTCCACCGCCACCGGCTTCTCCATGAACACGTTCTTGCCCGCGGCGACGGCGGCCGCGAAGTGCACGGGGCGGAAGGCCGGCGGCGCCGCCGTGAGCATGATATCGATGTCGGTCTCGAGCAGCTTCTTGTAGGCCGTCGCGCCGCCGAAGCAGCGCTCCTTGGGCACCCCGTGCCCGCGGCCCGTCCGCACCGCCTTGTCCCCGAAGAAGTCGGCGGTCGCCGCCACCTGGATCTCGATGTCCATCCCCGCCTTCTCGCGGAGCACCTTCGCCGCGGCGATGTGCTGCTTGAGCGCGCCGCTGCCCCGGCCCCCGCAGCCCACGAGCCCGACCTTGAGCACCTTGCCCGCGCCCTTCGCCGTCGCGCCCAGAATGGTGAACGCGCCGAGAGCGGCTCCCGCTCCCGCCGCGCCACGCATGAAGTCCCGACGCGACACACCCTGCTTCTCCATCACGGCTTCCGCCTCCTAGTAAGGGGCCTCGGAAGGACGCCGATCCCGACGCGCCGCCCTTCCGCTCCGAATCCAGAGATCAAGCGTCTCCACCCTACTCAGACTCGCCCGGGAAGTCAAGCGCCTGCGGGGCCATCACGCGGCCCGCTGGCCTATCGCTCCTGCTCCTGCTGGAGGATCGCGCGTGCCGCCTGGGCACGTCGCTCGCGCGCCCACTGCTCGGCCTGCTTGCGCTGCTCGGCGACCCACTTGCGGTGCGCGGCGTCCTCAGGCGTGCCGCGGCGGCCGAAGGGGGCGTCGGGCCAGGGCCAGTCGTCGGTGCGGAAGGGCGCCGCAGGGATGCAACTGCTGCCCGCGCCGACGAGCGTGCCGAAGGGATGGGTCGCCCAGGCGTAGCGCACGGCGACGGGCTCGGGCACGAGGTCACTCCACACCTTCACCGAGTTGCCCGAGGCCATGAAGGCCTGGGCGGGATGGAAATGCCTGTCCTTGCCGGCGACGGCGAAGCCCTTGATCTCGGCGCGGCCGCCGTGGCGGGGATGGATGTAGGTGTCGAAGGTGACGACCAGCTCCTTGCCCTCGGTCTTCATCGACTTGTAGATGGGCGCCTTGCAGGCCACCTTCATCTCGTACTGGGTGGCGAGCGCCCAGCGGGCCATGCGCTCGCCGAGGGGGGCCTTGAAGGGCGAGTGCATCTGGATGTGGCCGAGATCGTAGGCGCACACAAAGCCCGTGTCGGGATGGGCCAGGTGGGCCTCGAGCTGCGCCTCGCGGATGTAGGGGGCGGCCGAGACCATCGCGGTCTCGGTGTTCTCGATCTTCGGCGGGAAGCCCCAGCTCACCATCTGCACGATCCCGAACGGCAGCTTGGGGTCGCCGAAGGCCCGCCGCCACTCGGGGATGAGCGCGGCGAACGTCCTGGCGTAGAGGCCGGGCCGCGCGCCGCCGACGGCGTTGTTGATGCCCTGGTAGAAGAGCGCACCCTTGACGGCGAGGCCGGCAATGGGCGCGATGATGGCGTTGTACGATGCGCCCGGGTTGTTGCGGTTCGCGGCGGGGCTCGGGCGCGGCTCGGTGGGCTTCGGCGGGATGGGCTTGCCCTGTTCCTTGAGCTTCTTCGCGCGGCCCTCCCATCGCTTCACGACGTCCTCGAGCGACTTCTTGGGGTCGTAGGCGGCGATCTGATCGTCCCACGACTTCAGGAGGCCCTGGGCCTCGGGGAGGGTCTCGAGGGTCTTGCGGGAGATCCAGGCCTCGACGGTCGTGCCGCCCCACGAGGTGTCGATGAGGCCGATGGGCACCTTCGTGGCCGTGTGGATGCGGCGTCCGAAGACGTAGCCGACGGCCGAGAAGAGCTTCACCGTCTCGGGCGTGCAGACCTGCCAGTCGCCCTTGCGCTCGGTGACCTTGCTCCAGGCGTTGTACTCGTCGAGCCTTGGGAAGTCGTCGAGCGGCGTCGGGCTCGCGCGCAGCGGCACGGTCAGGAGGCGGATGGCCGGGACATCGGCGGAGAGCACCTCGAGGTCGCCGTCCTGGATGTTGCGCAGCGCCGACTCCATGTTGCTCTGGCCGCCCAGGACCCACACGTCGCCGACGCAGACGTCGGCGAGTGTGGAGTGTCGAGTGTCAAGTGTCGAGTGGACCACGAGGGGAGCGCCCTTGGCGTTGGCTTGCATAGGGTCGAGGGTGACGAGCCATTTGCCGTCGGGGCCGGCTTTGGCCGTCTTGCTCTGGCCGGCGAAGGCGACAGTGACGACCGCGCCCTTGTCGGCCCAGCCCCAGATGCGCACCGGCTTGCCGCGCTGGAGCACCATGTGGTCGCCGAAGATGTGGGGCAGGCGCAACTCGGCCAGCGCCGGCGGCGCCGACAGGCTCGCGACTCCAAGCAGGGCCAGCAGTGCACGACGCATGGGGCTCCTCCTGTCGATGGTCAGGGACGCAATGCCTTCTGCGCCACGAGGCGGACGGGGCCGAGGAGGCCCGGAGCGCAACATCGCCAAGCCGAATGACGGCCGTCCCGTGGCGGGCGAAGGGCCGAGCCGCCGCGGTCACTTCCCCTTGGGCCGCTCGATGGGGATGAGCGCGAGGTTGCGGTACTCCATCTGCGCGCCCTCGCTCTGGAGGCAGATCTTGCCGGGGGTCTCCCAGCACTCGGTCGCGGTGTTCTGGACGAGGTCGTTGACCTTGATCTCGAGACTGCCGCCGTCGAGAGCGATCTCGTACTGGTTCCACTCGCCCAGCGGCTTCTCGTTCGAGGGGTGGGCCTTGCGGGTGTGGCGGCCGTTGGTGCGGTCGGGGGCAGTCTTCATGGGGAACTCGTCGATATTCCAGATATCGCCGAGCGCGCCGATCTGGCCCTGGCACTCGATCGAGCGGGGCCACACCTTGTCCTTGCCGACCATGCGGACCAGCACGCCGCTGTTGCCGCGGGTGACGTGACGGAGCTGGAGGCGGAGGACGTAGCTCGTGTAGTCCTGGGTCGTGCGGATGTACCCGCCGGGCTTGCCGGTGTTGGTGATCACACCGTCCTTGACACCCCACGTCTGCTTCAGGGCCGGGCTCGAGTGGGTCCAGCCCGCCAGGTCCTTGCCGTTGAACAGGCGGATGGCCTTGCCGTAGACGGGCGGCAGGTGCTTGACGCGGATGTTGGCGAACTCGACGCGCATGGGCGGGCCGGCGTGGATCTGGAGCGCCAGGAGGCCCTCGGCGGCGGCCTTGGGGTCGCGGTCGATCAGCTCGAGGGTCTGGTAGCCGTTGAGCTGGTGGACGATGTGGTTGCCGCGTGCGGTGATGACGTAGTCGCTCCAGTCGTTGGGCCGGTGGTAGCCGGCCTCGATGAGGGCCGCCTTGTCGGCGACCTGGCCGACGACGCTCTTGGTGCCCGCCTCGTCGATGACGACGCACTCGCCGACGCTCGCGAGGCGTCCGCGCCCGGCCTCGTCGTAGAGCAGGCCGACCTGCCCTGCGCCGACGGCGACCTCGGCCTGGTAGCCGCCGATCCGCCACTTGCCATCGATCTCGGTGCTGCGGTACTGGACGCCGGAGTTGTTGGGGCCGCGGAGACGGAACTGGAGCTTGAGGACGAAGTCGCGGAGCTTGCCGCCGCGCCAGACGAGGAAGGTGTTGTGCGGCGCCTTGTTCTCGGCGGTCGTCTCGCCGCGGATCACACCGCCCTTGACCGACCAGAAGCGCGGGTCGCCGTCCCAGCCGTCGAGGCTCTTGCCGTCGAAGAGGCGCTGGAAGCCCGGCTCGAGCGCGGCCTGCTCGGGCTCGGCCTCGCCCTCGGTGATGAAGCCGGCGTTCGCCCAGTCGGCGTGGTCGCAGCCGATGCCGTCGCCCGCGTCGCCGACGACCAGGCGGACGAGCTTCGTGCCCTTGGGGATCGCCACGTCCACCATCTTCCACGGATCGCTGCGGGTCACGGTGCCGCTCTTGAACAGCGGCTTGTCGTCGGCGTAGACCTCGAAGGTCACGCTGCCCGTGTCCTTCTCGTCGTCCAGGCCGACGGTGGCGACGAAGCGCTTGTAGTTCGACCGCACCTTGTAGACCAGCTCGGCAAGGGCGTGGCAGCCGATGCCGCGCTTGAAGGCCATGCCGCGCAGGCGGATGGGGTTGTCATCGATGGACAGGTCGCGCCGCGGGTCGCCGTTCCAGCCGTTGACGGCCTTCACCGGCCGCAGGTCGGAGAGGTAGACGGTCGGCAGCGGGGCCATGGGCGGCGGCGCGGGGGTCTTGACCTTCGCCGTCGCGGCGGCCGGCTTGCGCCCCATCCAGCTCAGCGGGAAGACGGTGTAGGTGTAGTCGGTCTCCGGCTCGACGGCCGTGTCGCTGCACCGGCCGCTGCACAGCAGCTCGACGCCGTCGTTGCGGCGGACCACCACGTCGCCGTCGGCGCCGTAGCAGGCCAGCTCGACGCGCTGCGCCGCCGACGCCGTCGCCACCAGGCGCACCTGCCCCGCCGCCACCTCGCGCGCCGGCTTGCGGGCGAACTGCACCCGCCAGCTCACCGCCCGCGCCGCGGGGCTCGTCAGATAGACCCGCAGCCACGGGCCGGTCTGGAGCACCAGCGTCTTCACGCCCGCCTTCTGGTCGGCGTCGGAGACCGTCGCGGCCTCGGCGACCCAGCGCTGCGGCTCGGGCGGCGCCAGGATGCGAAGCTCGAATCGCTGGTCCTTCGCGACCTGCGCCGCGCCGCTCAGCGCGAGCCCGTTCGCGTCCCACTGCGCGTTCGACACGTCCTCCGCCCCCGCGGCCAGGGTGGCGGACGTGCAGAGCAGCACGGGCTGGTCCGTCGCCTGGGCGAGGGCCAGGAGCGTGCACTGCCCGCCGGCGACGGCACGCGTCAGCGCGCCCGAGACGGGACCCAGGAACTCGTCCCCGACCATGTCGAAGGCCCCGACGACCGCGCCCTCGGGGAAGCCGAGCGCCGCGAGCGGCACGGGCAGGGTCGTCGCGCCGCCGCCGGCGTCCCACAGCGCCGCGCCCACCAGCGGCAGGGCCTCGTGGAGCTGCCCCCGGGCCACGACGATGTCGTCGTCCGACACGGTGACGGGCCCCTGCGCCTTGGCCAGATCGGCGACGACGATGCCGCCGTCCTTCCCGCGCGAGACCTTCAGCAGCGCGCCCGGGCCGCTGATCGTGTCCTTCCCAACGGTCACGGTGACCCGACCCTCGGCGGGATCGAGGCTGAACGCGACGTCACCGCCCTTGAGCGTCAGCACCCCGTTCTCGACCTTCGCCTCGACCGCCGCCGCCGGCGCGCCGCCCAGCACCAGCGCTGCCACAAACGGCCACCTGCACCAGCCTATCCCTGCGCGCATGAACCGTCTCCTTGCACAGCCGAGCAGACCAACGGAACGCCCTGTGCACCACGCCTGCCAGTCTACGCGCCTGCCACGCGCTGTCAAACGCCCCGCCCGCGGGGCACATTGCGCCGGCGCCCTGTCCCTGCTACACTGCGCGCCGCTCGGCGACGGGCACAACGGGGGCCGAAGGCACTCAGGACGAGGAGCGGGGCGAGCGCCGATGGCGGATCTGCTGCTTCTGAGCGGGCTGGTGCTGGTGGTGGCCGCGGCGCTGGGCGCCAGCGACGAGCGGGTGCGAGCCGTGCGCGACCTCGACCCCGAGGCGCTGCCACAGGCCGAGCGCGCCGCGGCCAGACAGACGGTGCCCGAGACGCTGCGGCAAGGGCTCCGCGAGGCGAACGAGCGGAGCAGCGAGGCGTGGCGCCAGGTGCGCAGCCGCGAGGACTGGGAGCGCTTGCGGGACCGGGCGCTCGGGCGGCTGCGCGAGTCCATCGGGCCGTTCCCCGACCCGCCCAAGGCACTGCGAGTCCGCACGACGGGCACCCTCGACGGCGACGGATTCCGCATCGACAAGCTCGCCTTCGAGAGCCGCCCAGGCCTCTGCGTCACGGCCCACCTCTACAAGCCGGCCGAGCGGGCCGACGCCATGGCGGGCCTGCTGCTCGTCCACAGCCATCACGCGCCCAAGGAGCAGCGCGAGCTCCAGGACATGGGCATGACCTGGGCCCGCCACGGCTGTCTCGTCCTCGTGCCCGACCTGCTGGGCCACGGCGAGCGCCGCCAGCACCCGTTCGCGACGGCCGCCGACTACGCCGGCGACTTCCGACTCGGCCGCCAGGACTACTACTTCCGCTTCGACGCCGGCATGGCGCTCCACCTGGCCGGCGAGACCCTCATGGGCTGGCTGGCATGGGACCTGTGGCGGAGCGTGGACGTGCTGCTCGCGCAGCCGGGCATCGACCCCAAGCGGATCGTGATCCTGGGCGCGGTCGCCGGCGGCGGGGACCCCGCGGCCGTGGCGGCGGCGCTGGACCCGCGGATCGCGGGCGCCGTCGTCTACAACTTCGGCGGCGCCCAGCCCGAGACGCCCTACCCCCTGCCCGACGACGCCGAGCAGACGTTCAACTACGCCGGCAGCGGCAGCTTCGAGAGCACGCGGAACCTCCGGCGCTCCGCCGCCGACGGCTTCCTGCCCTGGCTCCTCGTCGGCGCCATCGCGCCCCGGCCGCTGGTCTACGCCCACGAGTTCGCCTGGGACCGCGAGCGGGACCCCGTCTGGAGGCGCCTCGAGCGGATCTGGGGCTTCTACGGCGCGCCCGACCGCCTGGCCGGCACCCACGGCCGCGGCTCGGTCAAAGGACGGCCCCCCGAGGCCACCCACTGCACCAACATCGGGCGACTCCACCGCGCCAGCCTCCACCCCCTGCTCGACAGGTGGTTCGGCATCCGCGTGGCGCCCGACGGCGAGTACTCCGCGCCGCGCGCCCGCGAGGAGCTGGCGTGCATGACGCCCGAGGCCGCCGCCGAGCTCAGGCCCCAAACCCTCTGCGCCCTGCTCGGACGCCTCGCCGATGAACGCGTCGCGGAGAGGCGCAGGCGGCTGAGCGACGCGACCGCTGGTGAGCGTCGCCGCATGCTCCGCGGGGCGTGGGCCGCCGTCCTCGGCGAGGTGGAGCCTGTGCGGAGGCCAGAGGCGCGGTTGCTTCGGTCCGAGCGTCGGGCGGCAGGCGGCCTGGCGTTCCGGGTGGAGCGCCTCGCGCTGTCCATCGAGCCGGGCATCGTGGTCCCCCTGCTCCTCCTCCGCTCCGAGCGCGAGGAGGGCGAGCGGGGTCCGTGCGTGGTGGCCATCGCCGAGGGCGGGAAGGCGGGCTTCCTGCGGCATCGCGCGGAGGAGGTCGCGGCGCTGCTGGCCGGCGGCGCGGCGGTCTGCCTGCCCGACGTGCGGGGCACGGGCGAGACGCGGCCCGAGGGCTCCCGCGAGCGCTGGGGCGCCCTGACGAGCCAGGCGTCCGCCCGGCTGATGCTCGGCGGCACGACGGTGGGCGCGCGCCTGCGCGACCTCCGCGCCGTCCTGCGCCATCTGCGCAGCCGCGACGACCTCGACGCCGCGCGCATCGCGCTCTGGGGCGACTCGTTCGCGCCGGCGAACCCGCCGGACCGGCGCTTCGCGGTGCCGCGGAACGTCGATGGCCGGCCCGCGTGGTCGGAGCCGCTCGGCGGGCTGCTCGCGCTGCTCGGCGGG
This sequence comes from uncultured bacterium, assembly GCA_965603035.1. GTDB lineage: Bacteria > Planctomycetota > PUPC01 > DSUN01 > DSUN01 > CAZDNN01. The sequence goes on along the minus strand of CBFDBL010000064.1, from coordinate 7,790 downwards.
CTGTTCGAGGACGACGTCCGGGCCGTCTGCGTCCGCGGCGGTCTCAGCGACGTCCGCTCGGTCCTCGAAGAGCCCTTCGTCTGCATCCCGCACGACGTCGTCGTGCCCTGCCTCCTCAGGTGCGGCGATCTGCCCGACCTCGCGGCCGCCCTGGCCCCGCGCCCCCTCCGCATCGACGCCCTCGTGGACGGCCTGAATCGTCGGCTCCCCGCCGCACGTCTCGCCGCCGTCTACCGCCCGGCCGCCGAGACCTACGAGAAGGCCGGCGCCCCGACGCGGCTCGAGCTGCACGCCCGCGGCGGCTCCGTCGCCGAGTGGCTCCTCGCGGCGCTGCGCAGACCCTGACAGGCCTGCCACCGCGGCGGCCGAGGAGCGGCGGCGGCCTGATTGCGCCGGGCCGGGCTTCTTGCTATACTGCGCCCGGCTCGCTCACGTCACACGGGAACCGCTTGCAGGGGCCGCCGGAGCATGGCGAAGGTGCCGGCGAACGAGACGACGGTGCACATGATCGGGAACGCGCACATCGACCCGGTGTGGCTGTGGCGTGCCGAGGAGGGCTTCGAGGAGATCGCGCGCACCTGCCGGGCCGCGCTCGAGCGGATGGCGGAGACGCCAGGCTTCGTCTTCTGCCGCAGCTCGGCCGCGGCCTACCAGTGGCTCGAGGAGCACGAGCCCGAGCTGTTCGCAGAGATCGGGGAGCGGGTGGCGGAGGGGCGGTGGTGCGTCGTCGGCGGCTGGTGGGTGCAGGCGGACTGCAACCTGCCGTGCGGCGAGAGCTACATCCGCCAGGCGCTCCACGGCAAGCGCTACTTCGCCGAGAAGCTCGGCGTGGACGTCCGCGTGGGCTACAACGTGGACAGCTTCGGCCACCACGCGCAGCTCCCGCAGCTCCTGCGCGGCTGCGGCCTGGACTCCTACGTCTTCTTCCGCCCGGGCCCGCACGAGAAGGCGCTGCCGGCGGGCCTGTTCCTGTGGCAGGCGCCCGACGGCTCGCAGGTGCTGGCGTGCCGGCCGCCGCACCACTACTGCTGCGGCCCCGACGAGATCCGCGAGCGGATCGCCGAGGCGGCGGAGCAGGCGCCGCTGGGGCTCGGGCACGTGATGTGCTTCTACGGCGTGGGCGACCACGGCGGCGGGCCGACGAAGGCGAACATCGCGAGCATCCTCGCGGCCGCCGAGGACCCCGAGGCGCCGAACGCGGCGTTCAGCACGCCGGGGGCCTTCTTCGACGAGGTCGAGGGCTGGCGCCGCAAGCTGCCGGTCGTGGCCGAGGAGCTCCAGCACCACGCCCGCGGCTGCTACTGCGTGATGGCCGCCATCAAGCGCGCGAACCACGAGGCCGAGCAGCTCCTGCTCACGGCCGAGCGCTTCGCCGCGCTCGCCGCCGCCGCCTTCGGCGAGCAGCCGCGCCAGGCCGAGCTCGCCAAGGCCTGGCAGGCCGTGCTCTTCCACCAGTTCCACGACATCCTCGCCGGCACCAGTATCCCCGAGGCCTACGACGACGCCTGGCCCGACTACGACCGAGCCCGCGACACCGCCATCCGCGTGATCACAGGCTCCCTCGAGGCCATGGCCCCGCACATCGACACCGTCGGCGAAGGCGACCCGATCGTCATCTTCAACTCCCTCGGCTGGACCCGCGACGAGGTCATCGAGGTCAAGCCCGAGACCTTCGGCGACGAGAGCCCCGACGACCTCGTCGTCCTCGACGACCGCTGCCAGGAGATCCCCTCCCAGGTCGAAGAGGGCTACCTCGTCTTCCGCGTCGGCGTCCCCTCGATGGGCTTCACCACCTACCACTTCAGCCGCGAGCGCCAGCGGGCCGACCACCCGACCTCGCTCGCCGTCACGCCGACCTCGCTCGACAGCGACCTGCTGCGCCTCGAGCTCGACCCCGCGACCGGCCTGCCGTGCCTGCTGCGGGACAAGCGCACGGGGGTGGACCTCGTCGCCGAGCCCGCGGCGGCCCTGGTCGTGCTGCGCGACGACAGCGACACGTGGAGCCACGGGGTCGCCTCGTTCCGCGACGAGGCGGGCCGCTTCGAGCTGGTGGGCGAGCCCGAGATCGTCGAGGCGGGACCCGTCCGCGCGGGCATCCGCGTGGCCTACCGCTGGGGCGGGAGCGAGGCGGAGCAGACCTTCTACCTCTACGACGGCCTCGCCCGCATCGACGTGTGCCTGTGGGTGGACTGGCACGAGCAGCACGCGATGCTCAAGCTGGCGGTCCCCACGGCCGTCGCCGACGCGGCGGCCACGTTCGCGGTGCCCTTCGCCGCCGTGGCGCGGCCGGCGAGCGGCGAGGAGGAGCCGGTCGGGCGCTGGCTCGACCTGACGGGCACGGTCGATGGCCGTGCCGCGGGGCTCGCGGTGTGCAACGACGGCCTCTACGGCGCCGACGTGCTCGGCTCGGAGCTGCGCCTGAGCCTGCTGCGCAGCCCGATCTACGCCTTCCACGACCCGCGCAAGCCCGACCCCAACGAGACGTACCTCTACACCGACCAGGGCGAGCACCTGATCCGCTACCGCCTCGTGCCGCACGCGGGCTCGTGGCAGGACGCCGGGGTGCCCCGCGAGGCCGAGAGCCTGAGCGTGCCCGTCTACTTCCGCTACGAGATGGTGCAGGACGGCGACATCACGTCGGTCGCGTCGGCGCTCACGGCCGAGCCGGCGACGGTGCTGCTCTCGGCGTTCAAGACGGCCGAGGACGGCGAGGGCGCGATCGTGCGGCTCCGCGAGAGCGCCGGCCGCGCGACGGAGGCGACCGTGACGCTGCACTTCGCGGAGCTCGAGTGGTACGGGCCGCTGCGTCCCTTCGAGGTCAAGACGCTGCGCTTCGATCTCGACGCGCAGCGGGTAGCCGAGGTCGACATGCTCGAGCGGCGGGCCTGACGCGCGCTCGGGACGCCGCTCCCAGCACCCCCATGGAGCGGTTGGCCATGGCCCCGCCCCCAGACCCCCCGGGCTCGCACGGCGAGGGCGCCGGCGCGATCCGCGCGCCGCAGCGGCTGTCGGGCGCGACGGGCGGCGCGGTGCTCGAGGCCGTGCGCGCGCGGCTGGCGGCGGGCGCGCGGGAGCTGGCGGTGGACCTCAGCGGCGTGGAGGCGATGGACGCGCGGGGCGCGGCGTTCCTCCAGCTCGCGTCGGCGGCGGCCAGTGAGCGGGGCGCGGCGCTGCGGCTCGAGGGCGCGCGGGGCCGTGTGGCCGAGCTGCTGCGGCTGGTCGAGCCGAGCTTCGCGCCCGCCGAGCGCCGGCGGGGCCGGCGGATGGGGCTCTTCGAGCGCCTCGGCGACGGCGCCTTCCGCGCCCTGGCCGAGGCGCGCGAGGCCGCGGGGCTGGCGGTGGACGCCCTCTACTGGTCGCTGCTCGCGCCGGTGCACGGCCTGGGGCTGCGCGCGAGCGCGCTGCTCGACGAGCTCCACGAGATCGGCGTGCGGGCCATCGGCATCGTGGTGCTGCTGAACTTCCTGCTCGGGGTGATCATCGCGCTGCTGTCCGCCGCGCAGCTCGGCCGCTTCGGGCAGTCGATCTACGTGGCGGACCTGACGGTGATCGCCTTCGCGCGGGAGCTGGCGGCGGTGCTGACGGCGGTGATCGTCTCGGCGCGCAGCGGCGCGGCGATCACGGCCGAGCTCGCGACGATGAAGGTCCAGGAGGAGCTCGACGCGCTCCGCTCGATGGGGCTGAACGCGGCGCGGTTCCTCATCGCGCCGAAGCTCTGGGCGCTGGTGCTCGCGCTGCCGGCGCTCACGGTGCTCGCGAACGTGGCGGGGAACGCGGGCGGCGCGTTCATCGGCCTGACGCTGCTCGGCGAGGCGCCGGCGCGCTGGTGGCAGCACATGGCCGACGCGGCCGACGCCGGCGACCTGCTCCAGGGCCTGTTCAAGAGCGTGCTGTTCGCCGCGATCATCGGGCTCGTCGCCTGCCACAACGGCCTGCGCGTCCAGGGCGGCGCACGCGGCGTCGGACTCATGACCACCAGGTCGGTCGTCATGGACATCTTTCTCATCATCGTGGTCGACATGGCCTTCGCCACCGCCTTCTTCTTCGTCTGAACGCACCCGCGTGCACGGGAGCTACCTGAGCCTTGACCCCCGACGCTCGACAGCCGACGCCCGAAGCCGCGCGCCCCGACGCGCTCGTCGAGGTCGAGGGCCTGGTGGCGCGCTACGGCGACGTGACGGTGCTCGACGGGCTGAGCTTCGCCGTGCGGCGCGGCGAGGTGCTGGTGGTCCTGGGCGGGAGCGGGTGCGGGAAGACGACGCTGCTGCGGCACCTGATCGGGCTGCGTCGGCCGGCGCGCGGGGTGGTCCGGCTGTTCGGCCAGGACATTGGGCGGATGGAGGAGGACGCGCTGGACGTGCTGCGTCGGCGGTTCGGGGTGGCGTTCCAGGCTGGGGCGCTGTTCAACTCGCTGACGGCGGGCGAGAACGTGGCGCTGCCGATGCGCGAGCACGGGGTGGCTGCGGCGCTGATCCCTGGCCTGGTGCGGATGAAGCTGAGCCTGGTTGGCCTGGGGGCGTCGGCGGACGTGATGCCGTCGGAGCTGAGCGGCGGGATGCGCAAGCGTGTGGCCTTCGCGCGCGCGCTGGCGCTGGACCCGGAGCTGGTGTTCTTCGACGAGCCGTCGGCGGGTCTGGACCCCGTGACGGCGGCGGGTCTCGATCGGCTGATCGTGAGCCTGCGGGACCTGCTGGACATCACGATCGTGGTGGTGACGCACGAGCTGGAGTCGATCCGCGCGATCGCGGACCGCGCGCTGATGCTGGCGGAGGGCCGGATCGCGTTCCTGGGCCCGCTGGCCGAGGTCGAGGGCGCGGCGGATCCGCGGGTGGGGCAGTTCTTCCGCCGGGAGCCCGATGGTGCGTCCGGCGCGATCGCTTCGCGAGGTACCTGAGCCGTGGCTACGCGACGACAGAAGATCGAGGTCGGGGCGTTCCTGGCGGCTGCCAGCGCGCTGGTGGTGGTCGTGCTCCTCGCCCTGATGGGCGTGCGGCGCTCGCCGACGGTGAGCTACCGCATCGAGTTCCAGGGGAACGTGGCCGGGCTGGCCGAGGGCTCGAAGGTCACCTACCAGGGGGTGCCGGTCGGTCAGGTGACCGACATCGTGATCACGGAGGACAACGTGATCTGCGCGAAGATCGACATCGAGCCGCGCAAGTTCCGCGCGCGCAAGGACCTCCAGGCCAAGCTCACCATGGAGAGTGTCTTCGGCCCCATCGCCATCGACCTCCACTACCCCGGCGACCACCACCAGGACCCGCTGCCACCCGGCGCGCTCATCCCGGCGGCGACGTCGCTCCGCGAGCGCATCGAGACCGACATCCCCAGGACCCTCGAGAAGCTGGCCATCGTCATGGCCCGGCTCGACAACACCCTCGCCGCCATCGAGCCCAAGCGCGTCGCCCAGACCATCGAGAACCTCGGCAGCGCCGTCGAGCGCTTCGACGCCACGCTCGCCAAGATCAAGCCCGAGGACGTCGAGACCCTCGTCCGCGACATCGACCACCTCCTCAAGTCCACCGACCAGGCACTCGGCGAGCTCCGCGGACAGACCAAGCAGCTCACCACCACGCTCCAGGACGCCGTGAAGCAGGGGAGCACCGACGTCGCCGCCACGAGCAGGAAGATCGGCGAGTCGCTCGACAAGCTCAAGGAGGCCACCGAGCGGACCACCAGCCTCGTCGAGAGCGTCCACAAGGTCGTCCAGGAGAATCGCGAGAGCGTCACCGTCTCGATGACCCGCCTGCGCAGCATCCTCGACAAGGCCGACAAGCAGTTCGCCACCATGGACCTGCCGGCCGCCGAGAAGGACTTCCGCGACGCCGCCAACAAGGTCAGCGGCGCCGCCGACACCATCGCGCGCAGCCGCGACGACCTGCGGCGCTCGCTCGACAACGTCGAGCGCTCCGTCACCCGCACCCTCGACGAGCTCGAGCGCACCCTTGGCTCCGCCCGCCGACTCATCGACTACCTCGAGCGCGACCCCTCGTCCATCATCCGAGGCAAGAGCGAGCCAGGACGCAAATGACCCCGCCCATCGGCAAGGAGGGCACCCGGCGATGACCCATCGGCAATCGGCACGCAGCCGCCGACCGTCCCACCGCCCCCGCCTGCGCTCGCTCGCCCCGCTGGCCCTCGCGGCGCTCGCCGGGTGCGTGCTGTCCGGGCGCTCGTACGTCCAGACGCACTACTACAGCATCGACCCGCCCGAGCCGACGGCGCCGGCGCGGCCGCCGGCCGACCTGGCGCTGGCCGTGCGCGCGCTCGACGCCGCCTCGCGCTACCAGGAGCGCATCCTGTTCCGCGACGGCGGGCCCACCGTCGGCTACCTCGAGTTCGAGCGCTGGGTCGAGTCGCCCGCCGAGATGGTCACCCGCGCCCTCCGCCGCAGCCTCGCGGGCGTCTGCCTCACTTGCGTCGTCGCCGACGACAGGCTCGTCCGACGCCCCGACGTCGTCGTCGAGGGACGCCTCACCCGCTTCGACCAGGTCCGCGGCGCCGAGCGGTGGAGCGCCGCGTGCGAGATCGAGCTCGTCGTCAAGATGGCCGAGAAGCACCAGGTGCTCCTCGCCCGCCGCATCGCCGTCGCCAGGCCCGCCGAGGCCCCGACCACCGACGCCTTCGTCGAGGCCTTGAGCGCCGCCGTCGCCGACCTCGCCACGCAGGCCGCCGAGGCCACCGACAAGGCCCTCGCCGACCATGTCAGGGAGGCGAAGCGCGAATGAGGGCGCCCCTGGCCGCCGCAGCGTGTCTCGCCCTCTGTCTCGCCGCCGACGCCGGCGAGACGCTGACCCTGCGCCACCGCTTCCGCAAGGGCGAGACGGCCACCTTCCGCCGCACCACGAACAAGACCCTGCGACGCATCCTCCCCGGCCTCCTGCACATCGACCGCTCGACCCTGACGGTGACCCTGGAGACCACGGTCCTGGACGTCGACGCCGGCGGCGTCGCCCTGCTCGGCGTCCGCTTCGCGGCCATCGAGTTCACCCGCAACGACGGGGAGAAGACGGTCCGCTACCGCTCGTCGCGGCCCGCCAGGACGGTCCCACTGGAGGTCCGCCCCTTCGCCGCGCTGGCCGGCGCGCGCATCGCCCTGGAGGCGCTGCCGGCCGGCGGCCTGCGCCACGTGCGCGGCGTCAAGGTCCTGGTCGCCAAGGCGAGAGAGACGCTGGGCATGAAGGAGGGCCCTGCGTGGGACTACGTGCGCGACGCCCTGCGCCGCCAGCTCTCCGAGCCCGGCCTCCGCGAGATGCTCGACGGGCTGATCGCGCCCTATCCCCCCGAGCCTGTGGCCATCGACGACACGTGGTCGCACCGAGAGGACCTCGGCGGCTACTCGCCGGTGATCCTCGAGACCACTTGGCGCCTCGCGAGCCGGCGCGAGGGCACCGCCCGCATCGCCGTCCACGGCACGTTCGCGCCCCATCCCACGAAGGCCACCGAGGAGCGCGCCGTCGTCCGCATCGCCTGGCACATCAAGGGCACGATGAAGGCCACCCTCGACGTCCAGGAGACCACGGGCCGCCTCGTCACCATGGCCCAGACCCGCTCGCTCAGCGGCACGCTCTCCACCACGGCGCTCCGGGGGGACGGCGCCACCCAGTCCTGCCCCATCGAGGTAGCAAGCGAGACCGTCCTCGAGCGACTCCCCCCGGAACCCGCGCGGGATGCCGCACAGCCCTAGCGCCACCCACCGGCATGGACGCGCGGCTGCCGTCGTGCGTCGAGCTCTAGTCCGCATTTCTCACCAGCTTTCGCCGCCAGCGGCCGCCTTTCGCCCCAGGCCGCGT
>CBFDBL010000063.1:0-15828 GCA_965603035.1 uncultured bacterium | reverse complement strand
CTCGTCTACGTCGACGAGCGGGGCCTCTACCAGTATCTCACCCACGTCAAGGCCGACTACCGCGCCCACGGCCCGAATCTCACCGACGTCGTCTACGCGGGCAAGACCGTGGACGGCCGCATCGCCGTGCGGGTCAGCGTCTCGACGCCGCGGTGCGACGACATCAACCGCGCCTTCCACCGCTTCCGCTACGACGTGCTCGAGCCCACCCGCTTCCAGCGCCTCGCCTTCTACCAACTCGGCTCCGACCACTATCTGTGGTTCCAGTTCCGCAAGATCGCCCGCGGCAACGCGCAGGGGCTGGTGGAGGAATGGACGCCGAAGCTCGGGGGCAAGCGGTACCACCGCACCGGCATCCCTTGCGAGGGCGACGCCCCCTGGTTCTCGCTCCACGAGACGGTGAGCAAGGACACGAAGGGCGGGGCCTGGGCCAACCGCGGCCTCGTCATCCGCTCGTGGAAGGCGCGGCTCGGCGGCAAGGACGTGCCCACGCCCTTCGCCTCGGTCTACGGCACGGTCATCGGGGCGAAGAGCGCGAGCCTCGAGCTTTCGCCCCCGCCCGGCGTCACCGAACTGCTCCCCGGCGACTTCGTCGAAGCCGAGGTCGAGCTGGTCGTCATGCCGATGAAGGCGGGCGACTACTACGGGCCGAACGACGGCCTCCGCGCCGCGCTCACGGCGGGCGGAAACACCTGGAAGCCCATCCACCGCGAGGCCGCGGGCAACCACCTGACGCTTGCCGCTCAGAAAGGCATCGTCCGCGGCCGCTATCCCGTTGTCGTCCAGGTGGATGACGAGCAACGTGCAGAGCTCACCGTCACCGGAGGCATCGGCTACGTGCCCGTCACGTTCACCGGACTGGCCGATTGCCGAGGCTACGAGCTGTCGCGATGGGCCGACGGCAAGTGGGTGGCCGTCGATCAGAGCGTCCACGGCAGCGACTTCTGGCAGACCGACCACGACCCCGTGAGCGACACGTGGCGAATCACCTACAACGTGTCGCTGGATACCCCAGGCGATGAGCGTCGGACCGCGCGCTTCGCCTTCCGGCGAAAGGAGCCGTGACGTGCAGCGCCGAGACTTCCTGCTGACCGCGGGCGCTGCCGCCTGCACCACCCTCGCGGGCGCCGCCGAACAGGAGGCGAAGCCGCCGGAGCCGCGCATCGAGGGCGGCCTGGCCTGGCTCGACGTCGAGAAGTTTGCCTGGGCCGTCGAGGGCAAGGCCTGGGCCGAGACCGAGCGCTACTTCGACCGCCTGCCCGCCAAGGCGAAGGACAAGGTGCGGAAGGCCGTGTGGGGCCTGAGCCGCCACTCGGCGGGCATGGCCATCCGCTTCGAGACCGAGGCGACGGCCATCTCGGCGAAGTGGTCGCTCCTGTCGAAGAGCCTGGCGATGAACCACATGCCAGCCACCGGCGTCAGCGGACTCGACCTCTACGCCCAGGACGCCCAGGGGCGCTGGCGGTGGGTCGCCGTCGGACGGCCCGGCGGCCAGACCAACAAGGCACGCCTCGTCGCCGGCATCCCAGCCGGCCGCCGCACCTGGATGCTCTACCTGCCGCTCTACAACGGTACGGAATCCCTCGAGCTCGGCGTGAAGCCCGGGACGTACCTCCGGCCGCTCCCCGCGCGGCCGAAGCCCATGGTCTTCTACGGCACCTCCATCATGCAGGGCGGCTGCGCCTCGCGGCCCGGCATGGTGCACTCGGCCATCCTCGGGCGGCGGCTCGACCGCCCGACCGTGAACCTCGGCTTCTCGGGCAACGGCACGATGGACGCCGAGCTGGCCGAGCTGATGGCCGAGCTCGACGCCTGCTGCTACGTGCTCGACTGCCTGCCGAACATGAACGCCGCCGCCGTGGCGCAGCGCGCCGAGCCCTTCGTCCGCCAGCTCCGCAAGGCGCGGCCGACGACGCCCATCGTGCTCGTCGAGGACCGCACCTACGCCCACGCCTGGCTCGTCGCCTCGGCCCGCCGCCGCAACGACGCCAGCCGCGCCGAGCTCCGCAAGGCCCTCGAGCGGCTCCGAGCCGACGGCGTCGAGGGCCTGCACTACGTCGAGGGCGAAACGCTCTTCGGCGACGACGCCGAGGCCACCGTCGACGGCTCCCACGCCACCGACCTCGGCTTCATGCGCCAGGCCGACGCGCTCGAGCCCTTGCTCCGGAAGCTGCTGTCCTGACCCTCGCCCTTCCGTAGAAAGGCCATGATGGCATGCGACTTCACTGGACGATCCACGTGGCGCTGCTCGCCGCGCTTGCGGGAGCAGGCGAGTTGACGATCGCGACCCCACAGAAGGCTGTGGCGAGGGGCCAGCTCGCCGAGCTGCGCGTCGGCGGCCTGTCGGAGTACGCCAATCCCTTCGACCCGTCGGCCGTCGCGCTCGACGCCGACGTGGTCGCACCGTCGGGCAGGAAGCTGGTCGTTCCCGGCTTCTTCACAATCCCCCACAACGCGACGCCGCAGCGCGAGGAGAAGCGGCTCGTCAAGCACCTGCGGGTCTTCTTCGGCACGAGGAACTACCGGAAGGGCACGCGGCTGGAGCTGCTGCTCGACGACCTCGTGCTGGCGGACCGCGACAAGGGCGAGCGGGTGGTGCTCGACGACTTCGAGGGCGAGCTGGCCTGGGAGAACCAGCGGGCCGACTCGGTGGCCCTCGACCGCGAGCGCGCCCACGGCGGGAAGCAGTGTCTGCGGGCGGCCGTGACCGCGGGCAAGGTGCCCGGCTGGCCAGGCTTCGGTCGCCATCTCGAGAACGCCGACTGGACGCGCTTCGATGAGCTGCGGCTGTGGGTCTGCCCGCTGTCGGGGCTGCGCGACGAGGGGCCAGGCATCGAGTTCTACACGCAGGACGACCGCAAGTTCCAGGCGCGGATCGCGGCGGTGCAGGGCGCGCGCGAGGGCAAGTGGGTCGAGTTCATCTGGCGCCTGCGGCGGACCCGCGCGCCGATGGCGTGGAAGGCCAGCGGCCCGCCTCGCTGGGTCGTGCGCCTGCGGCCGCAGGAGGCCGGCCAGTACCGCATCCGTGCCAGGGTGAGCGATGCGACGGGGAAGCGGGCGAGCGCCTGGCAGACCGTGACCGTGGCCGATGCGAAGACCGACGGCTACCTGCGAGTCAGCCCGAAAGACCGCCGCTACCTGGCCTTCGATTCAGGCAAGCCCTTCTTCGCCAACGGCATCAACCTGCTCGGGCGTGGTTTGGGGACGTACCAGCACTACGTGGGGAAGCTGGCGGCGCACGGGGGCAACTTCATCCGCATCTGGCTCTCGCCGCGCACCATGGGCTTCCTGACGAAGGAGCACGGGCCGCTGCACTACGAGCAGGACAGGGCCGCCCGCCTCGACGCGCTCTTCGAGCTGTGCGCCGCGAAGGGCGTCTACGTGATGGTCTGCATCACCGACTTCCGCGAGGTCGATACGAGGCCCACCCCGGGCTCCTACTGGAAGGACTCGCCGTGGAACGTGGCGCACGGCGGCGCGGCGGCGAAGGCCGAGGAGTTCTTCACCGACGAGGCCGCCAAGGCGATCTACAAGGTGCTGCTGCGCCATCTGGTGGCACGCTACGGCCACTCGCCGCAGGTGCTGGCCTGGGAGTTCTTCAACGAGGTGAACATCACGAACGGCTGGAAGGCGGCGCCCGACAGCGTGCGGGCATGGCATCGCGAGATGGCCGAGTATCTGCGGAGCATCGACCCGCAGCGGCACCTCATCACGAGCAGCTTCGCCGGCATCGAGGACGACGCGCTCTGGGAGCAGCCGCTGATGGAGATCGCCCAGCGGCACCAGTACATCGACGGCGAGCAGGCCTTCGCCACCTTGGTCGCCGAGGCCCATGCGAAGCTGCGGGGGCACGGCAAGCCCGTGCTGATGGGCGAGTTCGGCCGCCGGAAGAACCGCCACGCCGAGCAGGACCGCCGCGGCGTGAGCCTCCACAACGGCCTCTGGGCGGCCATGATGTCGGGCGGCTGCGGCACGGCCATGTCGTGGTGGTGGCATTGGATCGACGACTACGAGCTCTGGACGCGCTTCCGCTCGGTCGCGACGTTCGTCGAGGGCATCGAGTGGCCGGCCGAGGGCTTCCAGCCGTCGGGCGAGGCGACCGTCGCCGCGGAGCCCGACCCCCAGCACGGCTTCGGCCCGCTCGCCTTCGTGCCGACGGCCGGCGGCTTCAAGCCCGGCCCCGCCAACCAGCCCGTGACGCTGCGCGTCGGCCGCGACGGCAAGCTCGACGACCCGGGCAAGCTCCCGCGATTCCTCCACGGCGTCCGCAACCACCGCGACCTGCACAACCCCGTCACCGTCGAGGTCGAGCTGCCCGTCGCCGGCGGCCTCGCCGTCGTCGTCGAGGGCGCCTCAGGACACGGCGGCGGCGCGCTGGCCATGAAGGTCGATGGCAAGCTCGTCCGCACCGAGGACTTCGCAGACGACCCCGACGACACGAAGACGATGACGAAGTACAACGCCGCCTGGCGCGTGCCCGTTCCCGCCGGCAAGCACGCCGTGACGGTCGAGAACACGGGCGCCGACTGGATCCGCGTCCGCCGCTACCAGCTCGACGCCGCGCGGCCCGACCCGCCCGTGCGCGTGCTCGCGCTGCGCGGCAAGCGCACCGCGCTCGTCTGGGTGTGGAACGAGACTCACGCCTGGTACCAGCCCGTCTACGACACGCTGAAGCTCACCCTCCGCGACGCGGCCGTCACCCTCGGCGGCCTCGCCCCCGGCCGCTACCGCGTCCGGCCCTTCGACACCTGGGCGGGCGAGTGGGGGGCCGAGCAGGCGGTCACGGTCGATGCCGACGGCAAGGCGACGGTGCACGTGGGCGCTCTCGCGGCAGACGCGGCGTTCCGCCTCACCCGCGCGCAGTAGGCCTTATCTACGCCGAGACGCATTTGACCTGGACGCGCCAACCTGTGATCATGAGCGCGACGCGGCCCAGTGTGGGTGCGGGGTCGTGCCGGACAGGGAGCAACCGAAGGGTCCCGCCCAGTCGGAAGGCTGTGCGCTGGTGGAGCGTGTCATGGCGAAGTCGAAGAAGAAAGGCGGTCAGGAGCCCGTTCGGGGCAAGGACTATGTCCGCAGGCTGCTGCTGGAGGCGTGGCACGACGAGGAGACCGAGGTCGACGAGGTGCTGTGGCAGTTGATGGAGGGGGCGGAGGACCCGGGCCGCGATCTCGCGATGCTCGCGGCCTACGACCTCGACCGCTCGGTGTGGGAGCCAGCCAGCGCGCTGATCGTGATCTCCCAGCGCGAGGCCTCGCTCGCGCCGCGCGACAGCGAGCGGCTCGGCACCGGCGCGCGGCCTGTCCTGCTTGGCGCGCTCCGGGATCCCGACCTGCCCGACGACCGCAAGTACATGCTCGGACCGCTGTACATGCTCTGCGGCGGTGACCTGTCGAGAGAGGAGATAGGCTCGTTCTTCCGCGACTTCGAGGGCGCCGTCGAGCGGCAGGTGAAGGAGATGATGGCCCGTGTCTCGGACCAGCCGGCAAGCACCGAGCAGATGCTGAGCTCGATGGAGTTCCTGGAGAGCGCCCTGCCCGGGGAGGCCGAGCGGCCCTTCGCGCCGCTGCTGGCGATGGGCTCGGAGCTGGCGACGGGCGATCCAGCGGCCGCGGCGGCACTGCTGGGCGCGGCGGCTGCCATTGCCATCGAGCAGGGCGAGGCCGAGGGGGGAGCGAGGCAGGCCATCGAGCTCGTCGCGGAGCACCCGTGCCCGCGCGCGGCGTTCGTGCTGCGCGAGCTGGGCGCCTGGCCGGGGGCGGGTGCCCTCGGCACGGAGGCGCGCCTGGCGGCCGAGCGGGTGGCCCTGGCGGGCGTGGAGCCGCGGGCCAGCGTCCTCAGCGAGTTCTCCCACGGCATCCTCTCCTCCATCGACGGCGCGGGCAGCCGGGCGACGCACCTGTTCTTCCGCACGCCCGAGGGCGGGATGGACGTGGTGGGGCTGATCCTGAACGACGCGGTGGGGGTGAAGGACGTGTGGTTCGTGGCCGAGGACGGCGCGGAGGTGGAGGCCGTCCTCCGGGAGTCGGCCGTCGAGATGTCGCTGGCGCCCTGCCCGCTGCCGCTGGCCCGCGAGGTCGTCGCGGACATGTGGGCGATGCACGAGCAGCTCGACAAACCCTTGCCCGGCCACCTGTTCGTCGTGCGGCCCTACCTCGGCGATGCCCCCTTAGAGCCGCGCCGCCGGAAACCGAACCTCGGGGCGTACATGCTCGAGTTGGTGAAGCGCTCGCCCGACCTGGTCGCTCGCTCGGAGCGGCTGGTCGAGGAGGCCATCTACAGAGGGCTCTTCTTCTGCTCCGACGCCGCCTACGAGCATGTCGACCAGGTGCGGCCCCGTCGCGGCCGCCAGCGGCTGTCGAAGAAGAAGCTCGAGACCTTTGTCCGTGACGTGGCGATCCTCGAGCGCGAGACGCTGCTCGCCCGCATGGCCATCAATCTCGAAGTCGAGTCGCTCGCAGGCCGCGCCACCCAGCCCCTCAACCGCATCGCCGCCCGCACCTGGCTCGCCCTCACCGAGGAGGTCGTCCCCTTCCACGACGTGCCCTACATCTACGCCCTCGCCGACCTCTCGACCCAGATGATCATCGAGAACCTCAAGCTCGGCTTCCGCTCCCAGGCCGCGGCCGACCAGGCCGCCCTCGAGATGGACGAGATGGACAGCTTCCTCGACGACGAAGAGGATGAGCAGGACGACTTCTTCTTCGGCGACGACGGCTTCTGACCGACGGCTTTCCTGGCAGTGAGGAGGGGCACCCGTGGCCACGCGCCAGTTCACCACACCGATGATCGTCCGTGGCGGCGAGGCCCTGCGGCTGCGCCGCGTCGGCTACGATGAGCGCACCTTCGACGAAGGGTGGCTCCAGGACCTGCTTTTCCGTTACCCCCAGCTTATCCCCGTGGACGAGATCGAGCCGGCATTCAGCCCATTGATCCCGCTCGCGCGCGAAGTCCCTGCCGGCGGCGGGTCACTCGACTTGCTGTACGTCAACCCCGATGGCTACCCGACTCTGGTCGAGACCAAGCTGTGGCGGAACCCGGAGGCCCGGCGCCGGGTGGTCGCCCAGATCATCGACTACGCCAAGGAGTTCGCCGGGTGGTCCTACGAGGAGCTGGCCGAGGCCGTGACGCGCGGGCAGGCCGCTCAGCAGAGCGAGGACCCCGTGTGGGCCGCTGTTCAGAGTGACGAAGATATCGATCAGCGGGAGTTTGCCGACACGCTGAGCCGCAACCTGTCGAGCGGCCGCTTCCTGCTCCTCATCGTCGGTGACGGCATCCGCGAGGGCATGGAGCGCATGGCCGCCTACCTCCAGCGGACCCCGAGCCTGCAGTTCACCCTCGCCCTCGTCGAGATGGCCACCTATCGACTCGACGCCGAGAGGGACGAGCCGCTGCTTGTCCAGCCCCGGGTCGTCGCCCGCACCCAGGAGGTCATCCGCGCCGTCGTCCGTATCGAGGGTGAGGCGCCGGCTGGCACCAAGATCGGCGTGGAAGTGCCCTCGGAGGGCGACGACGGCGGCGGGAGGCGGACGACGATCACGGAGGAGGAGTTCTACGAGCAGTTGAAGCGGGGTCCGTATGGTGGGTCCGAGGCAGCGGCGTTCGCCCAAGAGCTGATTCGCGAACTCGGAGACACGCAGATCACCATCGACTGGCGTCGAGGCGGTCCCGCGCTCAAGTACATCTCGGAGGCGGGGAAGCCGTTCTCGTTCGGCGCACTCCAGAGGAGTGGGGAGGTCTGGCTCGATTGGCTTGCGGATCAGTGTCGGCGAGCGGAGATCGCCTCCAAGATCGCCGTTCGGTACTTCCAGGGTGTGAACGCTCTGGTGCCTGGGTCGGCTCTCGTGAGGAAGGCTGAGAGGGGAGTTGTGGGCGTCAACTGCCCAGCGCACAAGGGGAAGCACGTGCATATTCCCGACCTCATCCCCCAGCGTGAAGCCTGGTTGCGGCTCATGGTGCAGACGGTAGCGCAGATCAGAGAAGCGCTTGGCGAAGAAGGTTGAGCGGACCGCCGCTGCTCACCCCGAGCCGGCGATATCTGGCCCAAGTCGCTCATGAGATCGGTGGGTCGAAGAGGTCGACCATGGCGCCGTTCGGCTGGAAGCGGATGGGGTGGGGCGGGCCGAGCGGCTCGAGGTCGGGTCGGTCGGCGAGCTCGGCGAAGAGGGGTGCGGAGAGCTCGAGCTCGGTGAGGGCAGCGGTGCTGCGGGCCCAGAGGATGCGGGCGCCGTCGGGCGACTCGAGGCTGGTGGCGCTGAGGGCGGCCTCGAGGGCCTCGCGGTCGCTGGCGAAGGCGTAGGGCGCGCGGGCGAGGTGGGGGTGCACGGCCGTCGCGCAGTTCAGGAAGGTCGCCCTCCAGTCCATCTTCGCCATCAGGCGGGTGGTCGTGACGTCGGCGAGGCCGATGCCGGAGGCGTTGCCCTCGGAGGCGGGGGTGAGGTCGCGGACGAGGATGACCTCGATGCGCGGGCCGGGGCGGTCGCGGCCGATGACGTTGGGGTCCATGCCCGTGCCGGAGATGTCCTTGCCGATCTGGTCGAGGATGAGCAGGTGGCAGCTCTGGATCGGGAGCCTGGGCATGAGGCGCTTCGATTCGTCGAGGAGCTGTGGCTCGCGGGCGAGGAGGCGGTCGGGCCGGACGGCCTCGATGCGGTGGGGCTCGTCGCGGGCGTTCTCGACGATGGCGATGCCGCCGAGGACCGACAGCCGCCGGAGCAGCACGGGCACCGCGGCGAGGAACACGGCGCCGAAGCCGTGGCGTGCGAAGGCGCGGTGGTAGAAGTGCGCGCCCTGCGGCTTCCCCAGCCCGATGAGCAGGATCTTGCTCAGCCCGCTCTCGCACGGCCCGCTGAGGTGGCTGTGCGGCTTGATGCGGTTCACCAGCAGGATGTGGTCGGCCTCGGCCGCCAGGCGGTCGAGCCGCAGCGGGATCCCCTCCGCCGTCTCGCCGACCTGCACCGTCTCGACCTGCGAGCGC
The DNA here is from genome assembly GCA_965603035.1 of uncultured bacterium. Lineage (GTDB taxonomy): Bacteria > Planctomycetota > PUPC01 > DSUN01 > DSUN01 > CAZDNN01. Next base: position 6,851 of record CBFDBL010000063.1, on the reverse strand, counting down.
ACAGGGCAGCCGACGCGGTCCTCGGTCACGCCGTAGTGGTGGAGCACGGCGAGCTGTCGCTCGGCGGTGCCGCCGCCGTGGCTGCCCATGGCGGGGACGACGAACGGCTCGAGTCCTGCGCCCCGGAGCGCGGCGACGGCGCCGGCCAGGATGTCGGCGACGTGGGCGATACCGCGGCTGCTGCCCGTCACGCACACGCTCTGGCCCGGCGCGACGGGCGCGCCGCCCAGCAGTTCGGCCGTCGCCTCGCGCGCGGCCGCCCGCGGGTCCGCGATGCGGGTGCCCTCGAAGCGCTGGCGGACGCGGATCATCTGTGGGAGGCGCATGTCAGCGGATCACCTCGATCTGGTCGGGGGTGTCGAGCACGATCTCGGGCTTGCCCTCGTAGTCGCGGATGAGGCCCGTGACGCGGACGGTCTTGCCTCGGTAGTGCTCCTGGGGCTGGGGCGGGAAGGCGTCGAAGCTGCGGGCGAAGATGACGGCGGTGAACGAGTGCTGCCAGTCGGGGTGGAAGTTGAGGAAGCACGCCTTCTCGGTGCGATGGGTCAGCACGATCTGGCCTTCGACGGTCGCATACTCGTGGACGTGCCTGGCCGCGTGACGCCACGAGACGACCTTTGGGGCGCCGTTGTCCTGGCGGGTGCGGCCGAGCCACCTGTGGGCGGCATAGAGCACCACGAGCGCGGCGACCGTGACGGCGCCGACCCGGATGAGGAAGCTCGAGAGGTCGCCTTTCCTGGGCTCCGCCATCGCGCTGCCGCCCTCCACGAGTCGCGCCATTATACCCGCATCGGGCGCGGCGCGCACGCCCCGCGGCCGCGATACGCGCTCGTTACCACCCGCTTGCTTGATCCCGCTGCATGCCCGGGCGATAATCGGTGCAGGCGCATCCAGACTAGGAGTCGGTCATGTCCTTGCGAGCGATCCTGGCGGCGGGGCTGGCCGCGGCAGCCTGCTCGGCGGCGGGCGAGCTCGGCCCCGTGCCCGAGGGGAAGGTGCGGGTGGCGGCGGTGCAGTGCTACTCGCGGATGGGCGAGATCGAGCACAACCGGGCGCTGCTGACGCGCTGCATCGAGCGGGCGGCGCGGGCTGGGGCGAAGATCGTCGTGACGCCCGAGTGCGCCGTGCAGGGCTACATGGACCCAGGCCGCGACAAGGTGTGGTCGCAACGGCTGCGGGGCAAGGGTCGGCTGGCGGTCCGCGACGCCGCCGAGCCGGTGCCGGGGCCGTCCACCCGCGTCTTCGCGCAGCTCGCGAAGCGGCTCGGCATCTACCTGGCCATCGGCCTCGTCGAGGCGGTCGACGGCCGCTTCCACAACGCCCAGGCGCTCCTCGGCCCCGACGGCAGGCTCCTGCTCCACCACCGCAAGCAGAGCCTCTGGCAGCCCGGCGACGGGCTCTGGGTCACCGCCGGCAAGCGGCCGCTCCAGGTGGCCGACACGCCCTACGGCCGCCTCGGCCTGATGATCTGCTACGAGGTGCACAAGCTGCCCAAGCCGCTCGGCGCCGCGGGCGTGGACATCGTGCTTTACTCGATCGGCTGGTACGGCCCGAACACCAAGGGCTGGTACACCGACACGTTCCCCCGGCGCTACGTCGTCCCGAACGGCTTCGCGATCGTGTGCTCGAACTGGTCGGCGGACGAGGGGGCGCCGGGCTGGGAGGGCATCGGCTATAGCTGCATCATCGATCGCGACGGCACGGTGCTCGCCATGGCCAGGGCCGAGCGGGGCGCCGAGATCGTCGTGGCCGACCTGCCCATCCGCCATCGCGCGAAGCAGGGGAGGGAGTGAGGTCAGCCGCGCCCCGGCCCCAGGATGTCGGTGTAGGGGTGAAGGCCGAACCAGCGACGGCTCCCGCTGCCTTTCGAGCGGACGGCCAGGCGACAGGCCTTGCCTGCCTCGAGCAACTCGGGGGACACGGAGACGTAGAAGAAGCCCACGGCGTCGAGCGGCAGGCGGCGTCGCGGCACGAAGTGCAGCCTCACCTTCTTGTCCGCGCTCTCCCACGTCGAGCGATCCTGCGTCACGTCGAAGTCGATGACCGCGTGTCCGTTGACGAGGAACGTCAGCCCCTTGGTCTTGGGCTGGCTCACCCAGCCGAGGCCGCCGGCGAACACGAAGGTGACCGGCTTCCCCTGCATCGCCGCCGGCACGACCGACGTCTCCCACTCGACGAGGTGGCCGGGGGCGGTCTGTCGGCACGTGTGGACGAGGACGTTGTCCTCGCGGTAGGTGTGCCACCGCCCCCTCTCGCCCTCATTGCGGACGAGGCGCTGGAAGCCCAGCACGAAGGGCCCCTCGGGCGGCGCGACGGCAGCGATGCGCTTGCGGAGGAAGCCCACGGGGAGCTGAGCGCGGGGTTTGGGCAGTGTCCCCGCATGCTCGAGGAGGCGCGCGAGGAGCCATTCGCGCCCGGGGCGGCGCGGCTCCGTGCCGAGAGCGAGGTTCAGCCCACTGACGATGAGAGAGCCCTTGCCGACCCTGGCCTCGAAGAGCAGGGCCTTGCTGCGGCACAGCCTGTGGACGTCGATGGCCCGGACCAGGACATTGGGCTGCGCGGGCAGGTCGTCGAGGATGGTGGCCTGGGCGCCTTCCAGCAGGTGGTACCAGCCGGCGTCGCACCAGCCCTCGGGCGCCATGCCGCGGGTGACGGGGTTGTCGTAGACCACGGTCCCCGCGTTGCTGTCCCTGGCGCTGCCCAGCCACCACGCGGTCTTGAAGCGGTTGGGTGCCGCTGGGAGGACGCCTTGGGGCGAGAGCAACACCAGGCAGGCGCCCTGTGCCATCGCGTCCACGGCCTCGACGGTGGGCAGGCCCATCGCGTAGACGGCTCTTGACGGCCATTCCCCACCGTTCGGCAGCGGCCGGGCGCCATAGGCAGCGAGGGGCCGGACGAGCTCAGGGCCGGCGAACAGCGGCAGGGGAAGCTCCGGTGGCGGGATCGTCGCGGGGTACACCCAGGCTGACCAGTCGTTGCGATGCACGACCTTGCCATCAGTCAATGCGGCCTCGATGGTCAGCCGCTGTGGCGAGGACAGGCCTGGGAGGGTCACCTCGATCCTGTCGAGCGGCGCGAGACTCCCCTGACCGACCTTGCCTTCGAGGCTCTCGATTTCGCGTTCAGCCAACACCCGCCCGGCCAGCTTCACGTGCCACCTGGATAGCGGGGTCTTGATCGCGTGCTCGGAGTAGTTCGAGACCAGCAGTCTGGCACGGAGCTGCTGCTTGCCGCGGTACGTCGGCTCGAGGCCGTCGAGCAGGAGGACGACATCGGCGTTGAAGCGGCGGACGCGGTCGGGCGCGATCTCGGGCTTGGGGCGGAAGTGGGCGTCGACGATGCCGTTCGAGCCCGTCCAGTAGTCCTGGAGCAGCCACCACTGGTAGCCCGACATGAACGGGCTCCTGCGGATGTCCTCCATGTTGAGCTTGTGACAGAGCAGGTAGAGCCGCTCGGAGTTGCGTGCCCAGGTCTCCGCCTCGGCGAGCAGGCCGAGGCGCTCGAGCTTCGCCTTCGTGGCGGCGAGCCAGAAGGGCTTGACGTTGTGGGTGAAGCGCCCGATGGGGTCGAGGCGCGGGAAGGTGACGAAGTTGCCCGTCTCGTGGGAGACGACGGGCTTTGGCGGAGCGGGGAAGCGATGGCGCTCGGGGCGGCCCAGCGGCAGGTGGCGGAGGTCGAACATCACGAGATGGAAGTCGAGGGTGGGCCGCGAGCGCGAGCCGTCGAGCCAGCCGCGGCCCGACAGGCCGTTGGAATCGATGACCGGCCGTGTCGGGTCGAGGGCCTTGGCGATGCGGTAGAGCTCGGGCGCGATGGGCACGCCGTCCCACATCTCGTTGCCCATGCACCAATCCAGGATGGAGGGGTGGTTGCGGTGGCGCTGGATGGCTGCGGCCCATTCGGTCTTGTAGAGCTCGAGCGCCTTGCCCTTGGCCCGGCGGTAGTAGGACAGGTAGGCGATGGGCAGCTCGGGCGAGACGAGCATCCCCACCTCGTCGGCCGCGTCGTAGTACTCGGGCGGCAGGAAGTGGCTGTGGTGGCGCACGTAGTTGAAGCCGTAGTCCTTCGCCACCCGCAGCCGCTTCAGGTAGACGGCCTTGTCGGACGGCGCGGCCATCGTCTCGGGAAACACGCAGTCGTCGCCGTAGCCGTGCAGGAACACCCGCTTGCCGTTGAGGGTGATATGCGGCCCGCGGATGGCGATCTCGCGAAGACCGAACCGGGTCTCGACGCTGTCGATGAGCGTCGCCGGACGCGCCAGGGAGAGCCGCGCCGTGTAGAGATGCGGGGCGTTGGGCGACCAGGGGCGGGCGTTGGGGATCTCGGCCCGGATGCTCAGCTCGCGCCGTTCGTCGAGCGGGTAGGGCATCGGGAGCTGGGCCGATGCGACGGTGCGGCCGTCGGGGTCGAGGACCTCGAGCTTCAGCGTCCCCTTGTCCGCCCTGCCGCCGGCCAGCTTCGCTGTGACGTGGCAGGCTGGCGGCTTCAGCTCCGGCCGCACGAACAGGTCCTCGAGCCACGCCTCGCCCCTGGCCTCGAGCGCCACGTGTCCCCAGATGCCGCCCCAAGGCACGAACATGGCGTCGATGATGTCGAAGCAGCCCGTCAGGGCATCGGCGTCCCAGCGCTGCCTGGAGTCCACGCAGAGCGCGAGGGTGGCCGCCCGCCCCGGCTCGACGTGCTGCGTGATCTCGTGCTCGAACGCCGACAGGTAGCCGACCTGCTCGCCGAGGAAGGCGCCGTTCACCCACACCCTCGCGTAGCGATGGACGCCGCCGACGGTCAGGAAGAGGCGCTTCCCGCTCCAGGCCTCGGGGATGAGGGCCGAGCGTCGGTACCAGCCTTTGCCGACGTAGTGGTGGCGGACCTTGTCGGTCGGCGTGCCGACGCCCTGCGCGCCCCAGGCGCCCGGCACCCGGACCTCGGCCTCGAAGGGCACCGAGGCGCCGTACCACCGCTGCTGCTCCCCGACGCTCTCGGGATCCGGCCGGAACTGCCAGGGGCCGTCGAGGCCCCGGCGCCCCCTGCCCGTGGCTGCCGCGCACGAGAGCGCGAAGAGCAGAGCAGCCGCCCAGCACCTTGCGGCCGAACGCGCCATGGCCTCAGCCTCTCCTCCCGACCTGCTTCCTGAGCGCGGGGAGCTGCGGGTCGCCCGCGCGCTCCATGACGGCGAGCATCGCCTTGCGCATCGCGTCGAGCTGGGCGCGGTGCCTCGGGTCGGCGGCGAGGTTGTGCAGGCCGCAGGGGTCCTGCTCGAGGTCGTAGAGCTCCTCGCGGACCCGGTAGAGGAAGAGCTGGACGCGCGCGGCGATCGCCTTGTCCTCGGCGGCGGCGGCGCGCATGGCCTTCATCGACAGGCCGCTCTGCGACTCGTTGCGGAACACCGTCTTGCCGTCCGACCAGGGGTTGAAGATGTAGCCGAACCGCCTCGTCTGGAGGCAGCGCATCGGGTAGTCCTTGCGGCCCGCCGTCCTGTCGAACACGGTGTAGACCTGGTCGCGTCCCTCCTGGTCGCGGCCGAGCAGCAGCGGCAGGAACGAGCGGCCGTCCATCCCCGCCGGCGGCTCGACGCCGACGGCCTCGAGGATCGTGGGCATGAAGTCGATGCCCGAGATGTAGTGCTCCCGGTCCACCGTCCCCGCCTTCACCTTCCCAGGCCAGCGGGCGAGCCAGGGCGTCTTCGTGCTGTTCAGATAGCAGTTCGTCTTGGCGAAGGGGAAGGCCATGCCGTGGTCGCTGAGGAACATGACGAGGGTGCTGTCCTCGAAGCCTGTCTCCTTGAGCGCGCGCAGGACGGCGCCCGCCGTCTCGTCGGCGCGGTGGACGGAGCCGAAGTACTGGGCCACCTCCTTGCGCACGTCGGGGATGTCGGGCAGGAAGCCCGGGACCTCGACCTCCTGGGGCTTGTAGACCCGGCTGGCCTTCGGCGGTGGCTTGCCCGCCTTGATCCGCTTGCGGAACTTGCCCCGCTCCTGCTGACTCCCGACGAAGGGGCGGTGCGGGTCGTGCGAGTTGGCCATCAGGAAGAAGGGCTTGCCCGCGGCCTTCGCCTTCTCGAGAAACGCCTTGGCGTGCTGGTAGTAGAGCTGTGGCGAGCGGCCCGACTCGAGCTCGCTGGCGCGGACCGCCGTGTCCCAGCAGAACTTGGCCTGTGGCGCCAGGTGGGGCACCTTGCCGAGGATGCCCTGGAGATAGCCCGCCTTGTCGAGCTGTTCCTGGAGGGTAGGCACGTCCTTGCGGATGGGCACGAAGCCGACGGCGCCGCAGCGCCACGTATAGCGCCCCGTCATGAGCACCTCGCGGCACGGCATGCACACGGCGACGGTCACGTGGGCGCGGGCGAACCGCAAGCCCTGCGAGGCCAGCCTGTCGAGGTTGGGCGAGATGCCGGGGATCTTGCAGCCCGTCACCCCCAGCGAGTCCCAGTTCATGTCGTCGACGGTGATGAGCAGGACGTTGGGCCGCTGGGGCGCCGCGCGTCCGATGCCGGCCTGCCCGAGCGCGCAGGCCGCCGCCCCCTCGACCACTGTCCGCAGGAACGCACGTCGGTCCATCGCAGGGCTCCTACCTGGGGATCCACGACTGTGGCAGCCTCATTATACACATGGCGGCGGATCGCGCGACTGAATAGCTCCAGCGATTCAGCGTCGGTCGGGAGCCGGACTTCGCCCTGAAGGGCGAGACTCCGAACCCCCCGACGCGCGTTTGGGGTCCACGCCTCATGGTCATCAACGAGTTGTGTGGACAGGCCTCCACTGCGTGTCATCCTGAGCCCATTCGGCCGCGCCGAATGGCGCGAAGGATCTACGTCCCGCCCAAGACTTCGCTTGGGCGGGAGGGCCCCTGCGGGG